>CAYIPF010000010.1:0-18238 GCA_964365285.1 uncultured Candidatus Saccharibacteria bacterium
TGCTGTTTACAGTATCCCGAAGTGGGACTGTAAACAACGCTGTTAAATCTTACAGTTTTCCGTTGATGTCGCGTTGTATATTGTTAGCGGAAAGAATGGATTATCGCGCGTAACAAAAACTTTAGTTGCCGTGATGAGCGTTTTTACCGCGCTGTTTTCCGGCAGTTGGTATATGATTCCATGGATCATGCGGCGAATCGGATTTATATTTGGTATCGGCGAAATACCCAACTTCTTTTATCCGGAACCGACTCGGGCCATCGCCGGAACCATAACGGAAATGCCCATATTCAGTTTTCTGGTCGCGGATATTCATGCGCATGTATGGGGTATGCTTACCGCTATTGTGGTACTCGCAATTGTTTTTTCTTTGTGGCGCGCTGAATTAGCGGAATTAAATTTTACGAATCGATATCTTTGGGCGTTGGCATTTGCGCTTGGTATGGCTTATATGGTTAATTCGTGGGACGCGGCTACACTCGGAGCGCTCGCGGTCTTTTGTATAGTCGCGAAGTATCGGCATGGTTCAAAAATACGCATTGCTGTCACCGTGGCGTTGCTTGCGATTTTTGCATATACCGTTGCACTTCCATGGAGTGTTACAAATCATTTGCCGATCCAAGGAATTGGGCTGGTGCGCTCTCGATCGCTTTTATTGCCATGGCTTTCGTTTTGGGGATCAATTGTGGTTATTATAGTCGCATATATTCTTCGTTGGGTTTGGGCGCGTAAAAAAATACTCGCGCATACCGATAAGTTGTTGTTTATTGGCGTTGTATTTGGCACAGGCATTTTATTTCTTGCAATGATTGAGATTGTATTTATGAAAGACATTTTGATTAGCGGAGAGTGGTATCGTGCAAACACCGTGTTCAAAATATCAACGCAGGTTTGGATTTGGGTCGCAGCGCTTGCCGGTCCGGTATATCTTTGGCTTTATCGATCGCTTACAAGCCGCATTGCTCGAATTGCAACCGCGATTTTTCTTATTGTGTATTTTGGAATCGGCGCCGTGTATCCTGTTATTGCCGTAGAACAGGCATTCACAGGCAGTCAAAAATTTATTGGTATACATCATGGGCTTGGTTGGTGGAAAAATAAGTATCCGGACGATTACGCCGCGTATCAATACTTGAAAGTTGTTCGAGATGCTTTGCCGCACGGCGAACGATTAAAATATGTCGTTGAAGGAGAGGGAGAAAGTTATACCGATATATCTCGTTTTTCGGTTTTTCTTGGGTGGCCAACCATTGTCGGTTGGCCTGTTCACGAATGGACATGGCGCGGGAGCTATGATGTCGTTGGCAAGCGGCGGGAAGAAGTGCGGGAAATTTATACGGGGGCCGATCCACAGCGCACTCGCGAACTTCTTGATCATTACAAGATTAGTTACATAATCCTTGGGGCTGTAGAACGCGATCGCTATGGTAGCGCTATTCAAGAAAAAAAACTTCGTTCTTTCGGGAGAGTGGTTTTTGAACGAGGCACCACAATTATTGTAAAACCATCTAAAAATTTTTTAGAAGCAGGCGTTGATTAGAGTTTTGAAATTAGATAATCAAAAAGCGGTTGAATGATGCTTCGGTATCCTTTGGCAAGAATAATTGTTTTATGGCAATGTTTGGCAACGCGCTCCGGGATGGTGCCAAATCCGATTATTTTGCTTATGCGAGCTCGCGCGGCTGGAAAAATCATGCTGTCATGGTTGGCCATTTCTTCGATAAGAGCGCGAGAGACGGAAACCCCTTCTATAAATTTTATCCTCGGTTCTTGGGGGAATTTTAATTTTAATTCTCGTATATGCTCTTTCATAATTTCTTCGTAACGCTTTATTGCGCTGGGCGTTGATTGCGGCGGGATAACCATGCCGATGGTTATTTCGCTGTCAAACCAAAGCGCCAGCGCTGTCGCGATTTTTCCGGTAAAACGAAGATTGGGATTATCGTCTGTGGGGACGGGAATAAAGATTTTTTTAAGCGAATGCAGATATGGGAGGCTTACAACGACTAAATCACATTTGGTTCGATGCAAGACAATATCAACTTTGCGTCCAAAGATAAAGCCATGAGAACTTGCCACTCCGTCCCATCCCATAATCAAAAGGTCTCCGTTTTCAACGCTTACCGTATCGAGAATTGCTTCGGGGATTGATCGCGCGACCAAAAGGCGGGTATCGATGTTTAAATGTTTTTGTGAGGCAATGCCTTCCATACGATCAAGCACTGCGTGGTCGCTGTTTTGTATTCCTTCTCTGAGTGGCAGCATTTGCGGGACTTCACGCACATGAATCGCCAAAATATCTCCATTTTCATTTTTTGCAAGAGCGCACGCGATAGCAGAAAGCTCCAGAAGCTTTTCCTTGTCTTCAATGGGAAAAATAACTTTATAATTTGAACGATCTTTAAAACGGCTGGCATGTTCGTAGATAGTATCTCGTTCAAGGTCTTCGCGTTTTTCTGTAAGCGTATAGCCATAGTAATTGACGAGTCCAAGGAGAAACCATATGAGCGCAAAATAAATTGCAAACTGGCTTACATCAAATAGGGCAATACTCAGAAGAACATAGGCTGTAATTCCAAGTACAGGTACAAATGCTCCGCCAGGTACGATATAATGCCAGAGCGCTTCCGGTTTTTTGCGTCGCAGCTGGATGTAGGCGATATTTAATTGCATGAAAAGAAGGATAAAAAGAATGGTGGCTCCCGCGGCAATGTCATGAAGCGGTAAAAAAAGCGCGGTGGCTAAAATTGCCATAATAGAAACGATAATCGCGTAATGTGGAATCTGATTTATTTTATGCACAACGCCAAGCCGTTCCAATACGAATTTATCCCGTGCCATTGCAAAGAGCACTCGTGAAGCAGAATAGATGGTAGCGTTTAATGCCGCGATATTTGCAAGAAGCCCTCCTACAATCATGAGCACATATCCAAGAGGCATTACAGTTTGTGCTGAATGTATGATGGCCCGTCCTCCGAGTTGATTAAGAATTTCCCATGATTGCCCCGACCCTTTCGGTACTACCCCGATAATAACGATTGCGATCAAAAGATAAAGAACGGAAATAATCGCCCACGAACTAAAAAGGCTTATTTTCAGTGTTCGCTCGGGATTTTTAGCTTCTTCGCCCGATTGCGCTTGAATTTCGGAACCCTCAAAGGCGATATAAAAGAAGGCGGTGGCCTGTAAAACTCCGGCCATGCCAAAAGGCAAAAACGGAGAAAAGTTGTTCGCGAAAAGTTCGGGCGCATCAATGATGTTTTTAAATCCAAAAATAATATAAAATCCGAGGATGGTGAGCAGAACAACGGAAATATATCCTCCAATGCGTCCCGTGAGAGCGGTACCTCGATAATTTACGATTCCAAATATAAGAATAACGCAGGCGGTAAAAATGAGTCCCCATGTGTTTGGCGCGAGTCCAAACAACGGCATGTGCAACAACGAAAACGCGAATTCAGATGCAAAAATACCAAAGCTTACCGCGTAGAGCGCGCACGCTACCGAATGCGCCATCCACGAAAACCATCCCGCAAAAAATCCTTGCATCTCGCCTAAACCGTCACGAACCCAGTTGTACCCTCCGCCTGCATCCGGGAAAGCGGTTGCTAACGATACATACGCATTGAGATTAATAAAGGAAATTATAGCTCCGATAAGCATGGCAAGAACAAGGCCTCCTCCCGCAAATCCTGCCGAATGTCCGAGGAGCGTAAAAACGCCTCCGCCAAGAAGAGCGGCAATGCCAAGAAGTGTTATCTCCCAAACCCCAAGCACTCGGCTCATGGTTATTTGTTTGTGCGCGCGTGAAGACATTTTTTATACGGACCCGCTGATTAAAGATTTTCCGCCAAAGGCGGATCTGCCTTCGGCATGACAACGGGAAATATCTTTAATCAGCGGGTCTTGCTAATAATTTAAGAATAGATGAAAATTATCTAAAAGCAACTCTACTCCGCGTGAAGCGTGTAGTGAACGCGTTGGAGCCGTTCCGCGAGGAGCGGACATTTTTTTAATTCGGGATCTTCGGTGAATATTTTTTCGGCATAGCGAGCGGTTTTCTCTACGAGTTCAACATCACAGAGCGCTTGTTGGAGAGGCGCGTGAAATCCCGATTGCTCAAAGCCGACAAGATTTCCGGGTCCTCTAATTTTTAAATCTTTTTCGGCAAGCGAAAAACCGTCTTCCGATGTCGCGACTGCTTTCAGCCGTTCATTTGCGTTACGCATTTCGTTTGATGGAAAAAGAAGGCAGTATGACTGATGTTCTCCACGGCCTACGCGCCCGCGAAATTGGTGCAAGGATGCCAAGCCGAATCGCTCGGCACTTTCGATCATCATGATGGTTGCATTCGGAATATCAATTCCGACTTCAATGACGGAAGTGGCAACAAGCATATCGCATGACCCATTTTTGAAGTTATTCATGATGATATTTTTTTCTTGCGATTTCATTTTACCATGCAAATGTGCGATGCGACGATGAGGAAATACATCTTCTGAAAGTTTTTTAAATTCTTTTTTGACGCTTTTCATCTCTTCAGCAAGAAGCATCGTAGATGAATGACGCGCGTGTTCTTTGGACGATTCAGATTCCTCAATGCGCGGGCAGATGACGAATGCCTGCCGTCCTTTTTCGATTTCTTCTTCAATGAATTGATATGCCGCGGTGCGCCGAGTTGAATGCACGATTTTTGTAATGATTTTTTTTCTTCCCGCGGGGAGTTCGCGGATTGTTGAGATATCCAGATCGCCGTAAATGGTGAGCGCTAAGGTGCGCGGTATTGGGGTCGCCGTCATACTCAAGAGATGCGGAATTGTTTCGTCGATTTTTTTTTCAAGAAGCGTTGCTCGTTGTTCAACTCCAAAACGATGTTGTTCGTCGATAATTACAAGCCCGACATTTTTGAAGCGACAGGTTCCTTGGAGAAGCGCGTGCGTTCCGATGATCAATTCCGCGGTGCCATCTTTTGTGAATGTGGCGAGTTCTGCTTTTTTGGAAAAATTTCCAAAAGGACTTGTAAGCCGTTTTTCTGAAGATGTTATCAGCGCTATGCCGATGCCCTCATTTTTAAAAAGTCGCGTGATAGTTTCAAAGTGCTGGCGCGCTAAAATTTCAGTAGGAGCCATAAAAAGAACTTGAAACCCGTTTTTTATGGAACAAAAAGCGGAAAGCGCGGCAATAATCGTTTTTCCGGATCCGACATCGCCGTTTAGCAAGCGATTCATCGGACGATTTTTTTCCAGATCAGTTGTGATATCGGCGAGGCATTTTTTTTGATCTCCAGTAAGTATAAACGGAAGAGATGTAATGAGTTTTTCTTCATATGCGCGGTCAATGACAATGCGTGGAGCATGCTTTTGTGTTCGCAGAGCTATTGTCTGACATTTTTTTAATTGAAGAAGAAGAAGCTCCTCGAAGCGGAATCGTTTTTGCGCTTCGGTGATGTCGCCGGTCGTTTCGGGAAAGTGAATTTTTTGAATTGCATCGCCAAGCGGGAGCAGGGACTCTTTTTTTCTTAAGAGCGCGGGAATCGGATCGTTAAGCGTTGCCGAAGCTTTTTCAAGTGCCTTTTGAATAAGAAACCGAAGCCAGCGCGATGTAATGCCACGCGTTTCGGGATAGATCGGCACAAGACGGCCGGTATTTCGAAGATTTGAATTATTTTCAGTTTCCGATCGAAGCAGAATTTCATATTCCGGATGCTGAAAATAGAGTCCGCGCTTTCCGGATGCAACCTTTCCGGATACGCTGATTTTTTGCCCGGTTTTTAGTGTTTTTAAAAGGTGGTGTTGGTTGAACCATGTAATCGATATCGTCCCGCTTGTATCATTAATTTCTCCTTCAATAATAATCATTCGCCGCCCCCACGCCCGCCGACCGGAAATTTTTGTAAGCGTTCCTTGTATTGTCGCGGTTTGGGATTCGCGAAGCTCGCTGATTTTTTTAATATTCGAATAGTCCTCGTAACGGCGAGGCGTGTGATATAAAAGATCGCGCGCGGTTTTTATGTTTAATGCGTGTAGATGCCTTAGCGCGCGCGGTTGTATCGGAACGAATTTTTCAACAGGAATATCGATATTTTGCATGGTAGATATATTGTAAACCAATTTGCAATTAAATTAAAAAATCCCCCTATTTCACGCATATGCGAGATAGGGGGGGGCGTGATCAGACGGGAATTTTAAGAATTCCTTCTTCGAGCCAGTCAGCTTTGTCGTCAAGAATTTGTTTCGCAACTTCATATATATCGGAATCTTTTGTGCTTTTGAGCGTGCGTTTCGCGAGCGAATGCGGAGGGTACATCGCACCGCGCGCCTCTTGAAAGAAAAACTTTGCAAGCTCGTGTGAAAGCGGTCGTTTTTGAATTTCGGGAAGGCTTGCGTACCACGCAAGCGACGAGATAGCAAAGAGCCAGAGGGAAAAATCAACAAGCTCTTTGATGACTATTTGTTTAACCTGAAGTTTCTCTTGGTGGCGCACTATGACGCGCATAGCTGTATGCGCGAGGTCTCTCGTTGCTGTTTCTACGAACGCCATTTCGTCATAGAATGGCGTACCTTTGTGTGTTTGTAGATTTAAGTATCTTGGAAGCATCGAATCGATATAGCGTTTTACAAACATGCCAAGTCCTGCAAATTTTTGGATACGTGTGCCGGTCTTAATGCGCTCGCCAAGTTTTTTATACGTATCCATCCCTTCACGGCCGAGCCATACGCGCAGGATTTCGCTTGTTCCTTCCCAAATAAGATTGATGCGCGCGTCGCGGAGCATTTGTGCAAGCGGGACGGATGAACCGTCAATCATCGCTTGCGATTTTTGATCAGCAAACGCTCGCCCGCCGCGAATTTGAAATGCGTCGTGTACCGCGTTCCAGTGCCATTCGCTTCCTAAAATTTTTGACGCGGCCGATTCCAGGCGCACATCAAGCTTCTGATCCGCCCAGATGCCACAGGCGGCCATAATCGCTTCGAGCGCGAACGATCGCGCCGCCATGCGAACGATTTTTTCGCCGACAAGTGTGTGTTCGCCAACCGGTTTGTTCCATTGCACGCGTTTTTTTGCCCACGAACGCGAAAGCCATACGCACTGCCTCATTCCTCCGAGACATGCGGCGGGGAGCGTTAAACGGCCGACAGTTAATGTTGAGAGGGCAATGCGAAGCCCGTCATTCTCGGAACCAAGACGGTTTTCTGTTGGTACAAACACATTTTCAAACTTCGGCATGCCGTTTGCTATTCCACGAACTCCTTCAAACGACAGTTTTTTGATTGAACAGCCGGCGTTTGCCGTATCAATGATGAACGCGCCATACAAGCGCTGTGCTTTAGGATCGGATATTTCTTGCGGGGAATCTACAATGCGGGCGATGACAACAAGAAGAGAGGCGAGGAATTCGTCGTCTTTTTTTGTCGCGTTCGTGATAAAGCATTTTTCTCCCATAAGAGAGTAGCCGATGCGATGTCCTTTTTTGTATATGCGTTGCGCGTATGTTTCGATTTCTGAAATACCGCATCCGACATTTTTTTCCGTAAGCGCAAACGCGGAAATTTCGCCCTTGGCAACACGCGTCAAAAATTCTTTTTTTTGCGCGGCTGTACCGAATAGTTTAAGTGGTTCAGGTATTCCGATAGAATTATGCGCTGAGATGAGCACGGTTGTCGCGGCGCACCAGCTCCCGGAGAGTATCGCAGCTTTTTGATATGCCGTTTGCGAAAGTCCGTGTCCGCCGTATTCTTTTGCGACTTTGATTCCAAAAGCACCAATCAATCGTAAAGCGTCAATAACCGTATCCGGCATCTCGCCGGACGCGTCAATCGCTTCAGGATCAACATTTTTTTTGAGTACGGCGTGAAGCGCTTCGATAAAACGCGTTTCTTCTGTGGAAAAATTTGGGAGTGCGTGATTAAAAAAAAGGTGCCATCGTGTTTCGTTTTCAAAGAGACCGCTCAAAAATCCAGTATAAGGAGTTTTGTCCCGTGATTCTTCTGCAATAGCGATTGATCCGCTAAATAGTGCTTTACTCATAAAGACCTCATTGTGTAAATGAACACGAATCCCACACATAGTGTTGTTTGCGAGAAAAAGATTATGCGCAGAACCTATGCGTAGGATGAATCTATCTAATTAGATGCAGATTTTAGTCATGCCGTCAACGGTGCGGTTGACTTGGTTCTTGATTTGATGCTACATATATAGGCAGTTTTCTTTGAAAATATACCATACAAAAGGAGGGATTTTTATGGGAACTATTGCCGTCATTGATGGATTTCGGACACCTTTTTGCAGAGAGGGGACTGATCTTGTTGGTTGTGATGCGGATTTTCTCGGTGGACTCGTTGTAAGAGAAATGAAACAACGGCTTTCGAAATGGAATATCCCGCTTTCGATTATTGATCGTGTGGTGGGGGCAAATGTTGCTGCGCCGTTGCACGCTTCTAATATTGCGCGAGTTTCCGCGCGAAGAGGCGGGCTTCCTGTTTCTGTTCCGGCTGACACGATTGGTAAAAATTGTGGTTCGGGACTCTCCGCATTGAATAATGGATGCCAGTGGATTCGGCTTGGCGATGCGCACACGGTACTTGTTGTCGGAACGGAATCAATGAGCAGAATTCAGATGGCGTATCCATATGATATCGTCCGGCTTTTTACGAAACTTGCAAAAGAAAAAAATACGGTCGGCAAGCTGTTATCTATAGTTGCGCTTTTGAAACGGCTTATTCCATTTTGGAAAAAAGAAAATCAGCCGCTTGTCGGATTAAAACTGGGACTCACTGATTCTCTCTGCGATCTCATTATGGGATTAACCGCGGAGAATCTTGCGCGAGATCCGTCATTTGATATTTCGCGCAAACTTCAGGATGAGTATGCTTATTTTTCGCACAAGCGTGCGGCGCATGCGGAGAAACTCGGATATTTCGATGAAGAGATCATTCATGCGTATGTGCCAAATGGAAGCGCTTATGCCTGCATCAAAAGGGATAACGGCATACGGCATGATATTACACGCGAAAAGCTTGCGAATATGGCGCCGTTTTTTGATCGAAAGCATGGCACGGTGACTGTCGGCAATTCTTCACAGATTACTGATGGCGCGGGGGCAATGCTCTTGATGGACGGTGAATACGCGCGTACTCTTGGACTTCCGATTCTTGGATATCTTGGGCGGTATGCTGATGTCGGTTTTGATCCGACCCGTATGGGCTTGGCTCCAGCCGGAGCAATCGCAAAACTTTTGAAGATGAGCAAGCGATCGCTCGCGGACTTCCGCTTTGTGGAATTAAATGAGGCATTTGCGGCGGTTGTGCATGCCAATTGGCAGGCACTCGATTCCGCAGCGCTGATGAAAAAGTTTTTCGGCGATTATGGATTCACGGAACGAATTGGATGTATTCCTGATGAGGAATTGAATCCAAACGGCGGAGCGATTGCGCTCGGACATCCGGTTGGCGCGTCAGGCATTCGTTTGGCGACTACCGCTTTGAAACATCTTCGACGAATTGGTGGCGGTTGTGCGCTTGTGTCTCTCTGCGTTGGCGGAGGACAGGGCGTCGCAATGATCATAGAAAGTGAGGCATCATAATGGGTGACGCAAAAACTGCAGACCTTAAAAGATATAAGCATTTTAAAATTCTGCTTCAAGATGATGGGATTCTTCTTGTCGGGTTCGATTATGAAGGCAGAACCGTTAATGTGCTTGATGAAGAAAGCTTGAGAGAACTTGTGTTTATTGTTTCTGTCGAATTATTGTTCCATCCTGACGTGCGTGCAATGATTTTGTTGAGCTTAAAACGCGGAAACTTTATCGCGGGAGCGGATATTGAACAATTTGCAAAATTACGAACGCCGGCTGATTACGCTGTTCTTGAAAAGTTGATAATTGATACTCATGGCAATTTTCAGCTCATGGAAGATTCTCGAAAACCAATCATTGCCGCAATTGAAGGATCGTGTATGGGCGGTGGTCTGGAAGTTGCTCTTGCGTGTCACGCGCGCGTTGCCAGCACTCATGAAAAAACCGTGCTTGCAGCGCCTGAAGTGAAATTGGGAATTATTCCCGGTTTTGGCGGGACTCAGCGATTGCCACGGCTTGTTGGAATGCCGGCAGCGTTGATGATGATGACAACGGGGAAGAGCATTTACCCTCGCGCGGCTCTGAAGATGGGGTTGATCGACGATTGCGTTGATTCCGTTCCTTCCGAAGAGCGGACGCTCGAGATGACATCGAAAGAAAATCTCATCCAAACCGCTATCAAGCGAGCGCGAAACTTGATGCAAAATGGAACGCATAGAAAAGAGTCCTCTATGAGCCGACTTTCTTTTGCTCTGCTTATGCGAAACATAATAGCTTTTCGCGCGAAACAAAAAGTTCAAGCGGAAACGAAAGGATTGTATCCGGCTCCTGTTGCCGTAATTGACGCGGTAAAAGATGGGGCAGGAAAAAGCATTATTCGCGCTTCGTTTGATGTTGAAAGAAAGAAATTTATGGAACTTGTTCGTTCACAGACATCAAAAAATCTTGTCGGGATATATCGTGGTGGTGAAGAATTGAAACGAAAAGCGAAACAATTCATCATTGGAAAACTTCCATCGCGAATTGGCGTAATCGGAGCTGGACTCATGGGCTGGCAGATTGCCAACATCCTTACAAAAAAAGGATTTGAGGTCATATTGAAAGATGTGGGCGATAACCAGCTTGCTGGAGCGCTTGCCAATATCGCGCGCGAACAGTCGGGACTACTCAACAAACGAATTATCACGCAATCGGAATATAACCGCAGAATGATGCGCGTATATCCAACAACAAAGAGCGAAGATTTGAGGGGCGTGCCGTTTATCATTGAAGCGGCGACGGAGAACCTCGCAAAGAAACGGGAAATTCTTTTAGAGATTCCAAAAGATTCTATATTCGCGACGAATACATCATCACTTACCGTACGAGAAATTACTGAAGGCGGAGATGCTGTGGGACGATGTGTTGGACTTCACTTTTTCAATCCGGTTCAGAAAATGCCGTTAGTTGAGGTTATAAAGCCCGTTGGGGCTTCTGATGATGCCTTTGGAATGGCATGCGCTGTTGCTTTGGCATTAGGAAAGTATCCGGTGATTGTATCGGATACGCCGGGATTTCTCGTGAATCGAGTTTTGGCGCGATATCTTGCCGAGGCGGTTCTTTTGGTTGAAGATGGCGTTTCCATTGCAACCGTTGATCGGATTGCAAAAAAATTCGGAATGCCAATGGGGCCTTTGGAACTTATTGATTTTGTCGGATTTCGCGTCGCTTCGGAGGTTTTAAAGACACTTCAATGCTTTGCTCCGCGTGTGCCGTATCCGTGGCTTATCGCAGAGATGGAAAAATTGAAGGAGCCAAAGTTTTGGATTCGGAGAAGCGTAGAAAATAAGGACATTTATTTTTTTGCAAAAGAGGGCAGATTAAATAAGCTGAATTATAAGCCAACCGAAGTAGATATTTTTAGGCGCTTACTTTTTCCGATGCTTGATGAAGCGCTTCGCTGTTTGGACGAAAAAGTTGTTGCGACGCGGGAAGAGCTTGATTGCGCGATGGTATTTGGCGCAGGATTCCCGCCATTTCGCGGAGGGCTTTTGAAATCCGAAGATGATATCCGTCGATTATTCCAATATAGAGAACGCTTTGTTCCCGTACATTCGGCTTGCTAGCCTTAGTATTTCCTACATTCAGCCTGCTGGCTTCAGTATTTCCTCACTCTCGTTCGGTCATCGCACGCTGACGAGATAAAATTGTTTTTTTTATCTCGCTCATCGCTAGCCACAATAAAAATGGGAGATGCCCATAATTTTTAAACAGAAAACACGTATCACCATCTGAAAATTTTTCAGATGGTGATTTTTAAGATTGGTATGTGTATTTGACAAAAACATGTTTTAGTAGAACTATTTCAGTAGAACTTTTCCATTACGATGTTCAATTTTGAGTGTATGGAGGATGTATGTTTCGTAATAGTCCATGGCTTGATAGATATCCGAAAGATGTTCCCGGGGAGGTTCTCTTGGGCGGGGAGACGCTTGTAAGTGTTTTTGAGAAAAGCGCGTATAAATTTCAAAAGCATACCGCGATTGAGTTTTTAGGAACATGCATTTCGTATGGCGAGCTTGGTGAATTCGTAGAGCGATTCGCAGAAACACTTCTTGCGTGTGGCGTTAAAAGAGGAGATCGGGTTGCGTTGTGCCTTCCTAATTGTCCCGAAGCTGTTATCGCGTATTTCGGAATTTTGAGGGTTTGCGGAATTGTGGTCGCATGTAACCCTCTTTATACCGAATATGAACTTCGACACCAGCTTGAAGATGCGAAAGTCGTCGTTCTTGTCGTGCTTGATTCTGTGTACGAAAAAGTTAAGAATGTGTCGGCACGGCATCATATCATTGTTCGGATTACGGAATTTTTGTCACTGATAAAAAAGATCGGCGCGCGGATAAAACTCGGGAAAGCCCCGCGGATTGAGAAAAATTCCAACACACTTTTTTTCATGGATTGCATCGGGCGCACAGCGCGCTCTCGCGGTTCTTTTCCGGCGGCATATGGCGAAGATTGCGCCCTTCTTCAATATACGGGAGGGACGACGGGCAGCGTGAAAGGAGCGATGCTCACGCACCGAAATCTTGTTGCAAATGTTCGTCAGCTCATCGCGTGGTTTAAAAGAGTTCAAGACGGCGAGGAACGGTTCGCGGCAATTCTTCCGCTCTTTCATATTTTTGGAATGACGGTAACGCAAAATATGTGTTTGGCGCTTGGCGGGACAATGATCCTTGTTCCTGACCCAAGGAATCAAAAGTTTTTGCGGTACGCAATTATTCAAAAGAAGGCGACCGTGATAACGCTCGTTCCTCGTTTGTATCAATTGCTTACAAAGATACTATCCTCCAATGATTTAAGTTCCATAAAGTATTGCGTTTCTGGCGGAGCGGGTCTTCCGCCGGTTCTTTTTGAAGAGTTTTTTCAAAAATTCGGAAAAAAGATCGTTGAAGGGTATGGCCTTTCGGAAGCGTCTCCCGTCACTCATTGTAATGATCCGGAATCGCCAATAAAGGGCGTTATCGGTGTGCCAATTCCAAATACCATTGCTTCAATTCGCGATGATGATGGAAACGAGTGTCCGCAAAATATTGTTGGCGAGCTTTGCGTGCGTGGTCCCCAGATTATGAAAGGGTACTGGCAAAACAATGAAGAGACGGCGGCGATTTTTACTGTCGATGGTTGGCTTAAAACCGGCGATATGGCGCGGATGGGCGATGATGGACTTTTTTATATTGTTGACCGCAAAAAAGACATGATTCTTTCTGACGCGGGCTTTAATGTGTATCCGTCGGAGGTTGAAGCGGCGCTTAAGCAGCATCCCGCAATACAAGATGCCGCAGTTATAAGCGTACCGATAGAAGGGCGCGAACGGATTAAAGCGTTTGTCGTGTCAAAAGACGGGGTACAGGCAGTGACCGAGCGCGAACTTATCGCGTTCACTAAAAACTTTTTAGCGCACTATAAAATTCCGCGAGTCATTGAATTTCGGAGCGAGATTCCATATTCAGTGATTGGGAAACCACTTCGTCGGGTGCTTCGCGAAGAAGAAATACAAAAAATAAAGAGCGTTAAGTCCGCGGAGTAAATGGAGTAAAACTTTAGATATAAAAACCCCCTCACGAATTGTCGTGAGGGTTATTTTTTTCTTCCTTTTCTTTAATATGGTCGAGGGTTGTATAGACCGGAGGGAGCGCGCATATGTATTGTGCGATTCCCATGCCCGCCGATAGACCCGGCGAATCAATTCCAATGCAATTGACCAAAAGAGGTTTTACCGAATCAACGGAGATGCGGTAGTCCTCTTCGCATGGTTCGCGCGATAGTTTTGGGCGGATTCCCGAATAACTCCATTCGATGTCGTTCGCTGTAAGCTCCGGAAGAAATTTTCGCGCCGCATCAAGGAAAACATCGGACGGCGTTTTGTTTTTCGTGTAATCATTTTTCCGTTCAATGGGTACGGCGTTTGGTCCTAAAAACATTCGTCCATTTGGCCGCGGACTGAAATGGATTCCTTTCCCCGCCGAATTTTCAGGGAGCGCGGGATATACAAGTCCATGAACGAGATTTCGTTTTTTAGGATTTATTATTTCGTAGTATTCTCCGCGCCAGGGATAGATTCGATAACGGTTTTCGGAAAGCGCCATATTTGCAATATCATCCGCGTAGAGACCCGCCGCGTTGATTATGGCTTTTGTACGGATATTGCCGTGAGATGTGGTAATAACAAATTCGCATTCGCATTTTTTGATTGCAATAACAGCGTGGTCAAATTGAAATTCAATATTATGCAGAATTGCCGATCTGGTAAGCGCTTCTACGAATGCTCGTGAATCTATAACCCACACATCTCGGATAAATATTCCGGCACGCGCTTTGATATTGGGTTCTTTGATATGAATGCCGTGGCGCGTTAGAAATTCAATGGGTATGTTTTGCGCGCGTCCATTACGCCATAGTCTCCACAACATTCGCCACTCTTTCCAGAGTCCGCCTACCACAGCGCCCTTTGGTATTGCTATCAGCATCCCCGTGTGTCGTATTGGGACTTCGTGTTCTTTGGCAAAATCGCGCGCGAGACGGGATCCTTTATGCGCGAGCCGCGCTTTTAACGATCCCGGTTTTTCATGGAGTCCGGAGTGGAGAACGCCGCTGTTGTTTAAGCTTGTTTCTCCGCCCGGACTTTTTTTTGCGTCAAGCACGACGATGGAAAACTTTTCATTGAAGTTTTCCGTTGCGAGTTCTCGTGCGATTGCGGAACCGACAACGCCCGCTCCGATAATGCACACATCATAATAGTCGCGCATAGTTCCTCCACTACAATCGTTCAGGAAAGTCAGAGATGATTCCGTGTACTCCAGTCCTGCGCATTTTCCAGATTGCGTACCTGTTGTTGACGGTCCATGCGTTTACATGAATTCCGGCTGTTTTTGCGTTTTTTATCAGTTTTTTGTTTATCGCAAGACGATGAGGATGAATTGCTGAAGCCCCGAGTTCTTTTGCGCATGCGATATAATCATCTCCCATTTTTTTTACAACTTCAGTACTCGCAATAAGCGCCGTATGCACACAAGAGGGGGCGTGAGACAATTCGCTCCACGATGGGGCATTTTCTTCAGAAAGCGCCTCCTTGGTTTTATCAAAGCAGGAAATTAGAACTGTTTGACTGAGCCCAAATTTTTGCACGAGCCAAAAAACATCCTCCCAGATATAGCTTTCCTTTAGTTCTATATTTATAAAGCATCGGCTTCCAAAGGCCGACAAAACTTCAGAGAGGAGTGGGATGTGAAATCCTTGACGCAATCCTCGCGCTTGGAATATGCGCTCATCAAGCTCCTCATGTTCCATGTCCGCAATTGCGGATTTTGAGAATCCGTTCGTTGCGTGTTCAAGTGTTTTGTCATGGAATACGACAAGTTTATTTTTGCATCTCCGCACATCAAGCTCAAATCCATCGGCTCCAAGTTGCAGTGCTCGCCAAAACGAATAAATCGTATTTTCGAAGCGTCGCGGATATCCGGGCGCTCCTCGATGTCCAAGTTTTAGCATGAGCGCCTCGTTTTTTAAGGTTCTTTTATCCAAAGCATCATGCGTCACTTGTCGGATTTTTTCAATAGTGATAAATGTTTTTTGGGGTTGCAAAATTTTTTGAAATGTTCATATACTGCGGGTAATAGTTTCTTTAACAATTTATTCCCGTGGGTGCATTATGAGTACTGCTGATGTGCGCTGGGGAAGGGTTGGCATTGTTCTTTGCGGAGGCGGTTATAAGGGTTTGCGTCAAGCCTTACAGCTTCTCGTTTTTATGAAGTGGCTTGAAGAGCAGAAGCTTACGCTTTCGCACATAACGGCCAGTTCGGTCGGCGCGTATAATGCAATTGCGCTTGCCGAGGATCCGAGTTATGAAGGCGCGAAAAAGCTATGGCGCGTGTGGGAAGAAGTGCTGGCGCTCGGAGAGCGGTTTTATAAAAGGCATCCAATTCTTGAAGAAAAATTAAAGCATTTCGTTCCGCACTCTCCGTTCCATCGACATTCAAGTTGGAAAGATCTTCATAACGATTACAGAAATCAATTGCGCAGTTTAGCAAATTTTATCGGCTTTATCGGTCGTCTCTTTTGGACCGGCGCGTACTTTCTCTTCAAGGGAGAACTGCCTCCGAGTTCAAAAAAGATTGGAAATATCGTCGATCATTTTTTTGGAGTCGATGCAAAAGCTTTTTTTGATCCATCCCCGCTTCTCGCCATCGTTCGGCGAAGGATTGATTTTCAAAAAGTTATTGACAGTCCTGTTGAGCTTTTAATCATATCTCAACGATTTAAAGATCTTCAACGAATGATTTTTTCTAATCATGATCTCGGCATACATCCAGATCGCATGTTTCGGTATGTCATTGCCGCGGCGGCACTATACCCTTATTTTGAGGCGGTAGAAATTGATTCTATGGAATTTATAGATGGCGATATCGCGAATCCCTTACCGATTGAAGTTGCCTTTGATGCTCATTGCGACACCGTATTTGCTTTTCTAAATACTCCGGCGCGTTTGGAACGAATACGGGGAACATTGCTTGAAGATACGCTTGAGCCATATAGTATTACTAATCACAAACTTGTTTCGGATAGTCTTGTTAGATCTCAGCGAAGCGCGAAAGCAGAGGGAAAAAACCTTTTTGTTTTTCGTCCAAAATCTATTCATAAAGACCTTGGGCTACTCTCTGTCACGAGCCGTGATGCCGTTGAATTTCACAAGATTCAAGACACTCGAGATGTTGAAAATTATCTTGGCAATATTTGGAAATATAACCTTCGTGATTTACCGGATATTGAAGAATATCGCGCGAATCCTAGTGCATATAAAAATATAGATAGCGATGTGTACGGCTATCTTAAGAATCTTTAATCCCTTCATGCTGAGGGGATTTTTTTTAAACCCTTTATGCGCTGAGGACGATGATAATCGAGATGATGATAACGACAATCGCGATTTCAATGCCCAAATAATTTGCCTGTTCTTCGTTTTTGATGTATCTGCCGGAATGCGCAATTAAAAAAGCAACGAGTTTTGAATCCCCGCTATATTCTTCTTCATAGCCAGAGCTTGATGAGGTGGTCGGCGTGTCTGATGCTGGTTCCTGCTGATCCGGTTCCTCGGTTGGAGATATGAGGTTTGGAGAATAATCTGACATAATGCGTTCATTATAAATGGTTTTATTTTTTGAGCAAATTAAAAACCGGCCTTAAGCCGGTTTTTATGCGGTGTGCTGTAATTTTGAATTAGTTCAAGCTTTTTTTCACTACTCGCTTCGTTAAAGCCATAAAAATGTTACAAGAAGCTTTAGGCGAGCACAGCATGCTTATTCTACGAATGATGGTGCGCGGGAAATACAGAATTAGAGTTCTCGGAAGATTACAATGATAATGCGCACGGTTTTCGTGGTGGTTGTTATATTTGCGCCGGAATTACTCGTACATGTAATAGTATAGTCGGTTTGGGTAGTGATGGTATCGGTAGTAGAACCGGACAACGCGCCAAAAGCGTCGGCAGGAAGCGTTTGCCACGGCGCGCCGTTCTTTGTAATAACACAGGAACTTACATTGCTAGCGCTCCACGATATGGTTATCGCATCGCCCGCATTTACAACGCCCGATGATGTGTTTATAGAGGCGGTTGGCGGGATTGGAGTACATGCGCCACCAGTACAGCTTTGACTCGTCGAACCGCTACAGACGGCCCCTCCATTTATAGGAGAAGGATTGGTGCATGTTCTGGTTTGAACACAGTTTACCGAACATATTGACCATTCTGACCACCCGCCGTCTATTGGGGCGGAAGCAACGACTGTATATGGAATAGTAGTTATGGTGATTGGTAGTTCCATCCACATTTTTTCGGCTATTTCAATAATACCTGACCCCAAGAAAGTGATGCCAGAAGATACGGGAGAGGGCCCTGCTCCAGCACTAAATAGTGCGGTTCCTGATTGTCCCCAATTTATCACGGAACCAAATTTGTTTACTGGACCACTGCGAATAAAAATATCTAAAGAAACGCCGGACAAATCATTGACCGCTTTTAAATCTGAACCTTGCGGAACCAAATTATTGCATGCTGCTTCTACAAAAGTACCGCTTGCGATGATATCTTCATTAAGCGCGTAAACGCTTTTATTTAAATTTAAATTATAT
>CAYIPF010000011.1:0-7585 GCA_964365285.1 uncultured Candidatus Saccharibacteria bacterium
TCGCTCGGAAATGAATACGCGTACGCATTCATTTCCCGATCTTCGCTAGGTAATAAAGTTTGTAGCTTTATCGTGAAATGCGAGTCTAGAACTTTGCTTTATAGGCATTACGCTATTTTGGGATTATAATGAAGCCATGAGGCGTATCGCTTATTATAAATCTACTATTAAGCAAAGTGTCGCGGATTATATCGGCATCATGCCATTTTTGATCACGGCGCAATGTTTCGCGTTCTTGCGCGAGTTGCGTTATTTTTGGGGGTATTTTGATTTCGGAAGGCAGGATGCCAAATATACCATTGATATATTTTAAAAATTCAAATATTTTCTTAACACTTTCTTTGGTCGGAGGATTTTTTGCCGTTAACAGTTCGTTGGTATCGGCGATAAGACCGTCAAACGCGGAAAGCGCCATTGGCGTATTAAAATCATCGTTCATTGCTTTTTTAAATTTTGCAATCGGGCAAGTTTCGTTTTCTTCGTCAATCTCAAGGAGTGTGCGCGAAGTTCCATAGAGATTTTTTTCTTCAATGAGTCGAAGGTGTGCGCGAAATTCTTTTAGTTTGTGTATGCGATTTTCTGCCGCATTTATTTGTTCCTCGCTGTATTCTAGGGGTGAGCGGTAATGAATTTGCGTCATAAGCAAACGAAGTGCTTCCGGCGAAATTTTTTTTAAAATTTCTTCGATCGGTATAAAATTTCCGAGCGATTTTGACATTTTTTCGCCTTTGACGGTTACCCATCCCGTATGGAGCCAGTATCGTACGAATGGAGTTTTTTCAGATATTGATTCCATTTGTGCGATTTCGGCTTCATGGTGAGGAAACAAAAGTTCAATTCCGCCACCATGCAGAGTATACTGCGGACCAAATTCTTTTTCGGTGATGGCGGTATCTTCAATGTGCCAGCCAGGACGGCCAAATCCCCATGGGCTTTTCCACATCGGCTCCTCAGAATTTTTTTCGCGGCCACGCCAAAGGACAAAATCGTGCGGGTGTTTTTTGTTTAGATCGTCATTTGTGCGCGTCGCTTTTTGTAGGGCTTCGCGGTTTTGACCGGAAAGTGTTCCGAACGCGGGGAACGAGGATATATCAAAATAAACCGATCCCCCGGCTTCATATCCGTTTCCTTTTTCAATTAAGCGCTCGATCTGCGATAGTATTTCCGGCATATATTCGGACGCGGGCGCGTATCGTGAAACGGAATCAACTTTGATTGAGCGCATATCCTCCAGGTATCGCTGCGTTTCTTTTTTTGAAAGCTCGAGCGGATGGATGCCAAGTTCTTTTGCGCGGTTGATGATTTTGTCGTCAATATCAGTAATGTTTTGGAGGTACTGTACAGCGAATCCTTCCGAGCGAAGGTATTTTGCGATGACATCAAACGCGATGTATGTTCGCGCGTGTCCGATGTGAGATCTGCCGTAGACGGTTGGTCCGCATACAAAAAATTGAACCGGTGAACCAGGCGCAAGAAAATCGTCTTTTTTTCGTGTGAGCGTATTGTAAACGCGAAGCATAAGATTTTTTAGGCAAAGATGGGCGCAAAACCTTTCCGCAACCGGTTAAAGAATTTTTCGAATTTTAAAATAGAGGAAAACGGTGAGCGTTGCGGCAATGGATCCGCTTATGATGATCCAAAAAGCATTCGGATGTTCCGAGAGCGGAATATACGCGACATTCATTCCAAAAACATTTGCGATGAGGCTCGGAATAAAAGTAAGGAACGCAAGCACGGTAAAAAATTTCATTGTGCGGTTGAGGCGATTGGTAACGATTGACTCGTTGGTCTCATAGAGCTCAAGAATTGTTTCTTTGTGGCCGTCTAAGATATCGCAGATGCGATAATACTGTCCGGTAAGATTGCGCAGAAACGGCCGCGCGCCTTCTCCGTAGAGGAGCGCGCCTTTTTCTTCAAGAGATTGGAACATTTCTTCTTGTGGTTGAATCGTGCGGCGAAAATCGATAATATCACGGCGGGCAATATACATGTCGTGGACAATCTCTTCGTTTTTCCCGTAGAACATAATATCTTCCAGCGTATTGATGTTTTCCTGAATATGATCAAGCTCGCGTAATGAAAACGAAAAAAGATGACGCATCATGGAATAGAGAAAATAAGCCGTCTCATTTTCGCCCGATGCGCTTTTAATGGAATGATCGGCAATTTTTGCGAATTCTTCAAGCGGTCTTACCGTTTCATAGCTTATTGTGATAATAGCGTTTTGCAAAAGAATAAAATCAATTTCTTTTGGATTTGTTTTTCGCTCTTTTTCGTCAAAAACAGGCACATGCAAAACCATGTAAAAATAGGTTTCATACATATCAACTTTCGGACGGATAGTGGGGATTAAAAGTTCCTTTAAGACAAGCGGATGGAGAGGGAATTCCTGATTAAGCTCGTTAATTTCTTTTTCGGTTGGTTCGGTAATTTTTACCCAGCGTACGCCTTGTATATTAAATTCATGTTTCATGGTTGAAATTATAGCACAAAAAAGAATAAAAAAACACGAACTCGTAATTTTTTTTAAGTATAATTTTTAGAATTTGTCAACCCTTGTTTCTTTATCTCATCATGTATATATTTGATTCAAAATGCTTCTTTAAAAATTTAACCATACCAAACAAATGGAGGGGGTATGAAAAACTTGAAACGAGTCGCGGGCTTGCTTTTATTAAGTGGCGTTTTTTTCTTTCCCATCCTTTCTATTGGCGATGGTAGTGGTAGCTGGGCGGTAGAGGCGATTAAACCTGATGCGATAAGCGTCTGTAATAAGTCCGTTGTTCAAATTCAGCGAAGTGCCATAGGTGAAAAAGACGACAGTCTTGGTTCCGGATTTGTTTTCGGCAGATTAAACGGACGATATCAAATCGCCACAAATGCGCATATGGTAGGGCTACTTCCCGAAGATGCCGATAAAATGCGAACTCTTTATTTAGAACAAGATCTTGAGAACTCTTCTTTTTGGATCATATTTCAAAATAAAGAGTACAAGGGGTATTTTGTTGGCAGAGACCCGGAAATCGATCTTGCGATTCTTGAGGTCGCTTCGTCTATTCCGGGACTTGAGCCAGCGCCTTTGGGCGATTCTTCAACTATTATTCCCGGACATCCGGTCATTGCGTGTGGTAATCCGCATGGGTTCACAAACACAGTCACTGACGGCATTATTTCGGCAATTGAGCGAATGCATGGATTAGTAAGCTACGAAAACTATCTTCAAACTAACGCGGCAATCAATCCGGGAAATTCCGGAGGGCCATTAGTTTCAAAAGTAACCGGAGAAGTCATTGGTATAAACAATTCCCGCATTCCATCTGCCAACAACATGGGATTTTCTATCCCAATAAACATCTTTAAGAGTGCTTCCGCTCAGATGAAGGGTACGGTGAAACGAAGTTGGCTTGGTATTAAGCTTCCTAAGCAGGGTTTCCGCGATGGTGATGGCATGCGCGGACTTATGCGTCTTGAGTCATATGTAGGCAAAAACGATGTTACCGTTCTTCAAAAAATGCGTCAGGATCTTTTTGGAAAAGATACTGGGGTTTTGGTAGTTGAGGTTGAACGAATTGTTGATGGGGCGGTATTTGGAGCTCAGGGCACAAGAGGATTGAAAATGGAATCAGGCGAAGACGGTAAGGGGTTCAAGACGCCGGCATTTCGAGCGGGAATCCTTCGTGGCGATATTATAAAATACATTGGATCAGAGCGGGTGAGAACAAACAAAGATCTTATTCGGGCAATTTTTATGAGTGTCCCGGGAAATACTATTTCTTTGCGCATAGTGCGTTTTATGCAAGACGGGGAACGGAAAGAACTTACATTCACAGTTCAACCGATTATTCGTCCTCCAAAAAGCGCCAGCGGAGAATCATATTAATCTGGCAATGAAACCGTTCCGCGTTTTTAGCGAAACGGTTTTTTTTCGCCATAAGCGGATCAACCTATGGCGAAAAAAATTAGCACTCTCTTGACGAGAGTGCTAATTTTGATATACTGACATGCATGGCGCATGTGGAATTACAAAGCAGGCAAAAAGAGATTTTAGGCGCTTTGGTGCAGAAATATGTCCATACAGCAAAGCCCATATCATCAGAAGATTTAAGCAATCAAGGCGGTTTTTCGTGGAGTTCTGCGACCATTCGCAATGACTTTAAGATTTTGGATGCGTTGGGATATGTTATTCAGCCACATGTTTCAGCGGGGCGTATTCCGACTGATAAAGCGTATCGTTTTTATATTAATGAGCATGAAAATACAGATAAAAAAACAAACTGCGAGCGCGAGTATAGTCATAAGTCATTGCAGACGCTCTCCCAAAAGCGCGGGCTTTCGGACGAAGAGTTTTTAAGAAATGCCGCAGCCGTTCTTTCGGAGTTATCGCATGGATTTACTACCGCGGGATTAATTGACGATCGGTTATTTTTTAAATATGGATTTTCTGAAGCGCTTCAGGAGCCAGAGTTTTTTGACCAAGAGGTTGTACAGGGTTTTGCCGAATGTATCGACGAGTTTGAACGGGGCGTTACTGGGCTTTTTCATGCCATTTCGATGGGACGGCCAGAGGCTTTTGTTGGGGATGAAAATCCCATCAAAGAAGCAAAAGAATATGGAATGGTTGTTTATGCGTATGAAAAAAATAGCCGTACCGGAAAGAAAAAGCAGATCGTGAGTATTTTGGGTCCTAAGCGTATGGATTATGAAAGAAACATTTCTTTAATGAATGAGTTTGATAAAATAATAAAAAATTTTAATTAGACCTACTCCATGAAAAAAGAACACCATATTCATTCTGACGATGATTCAATTCAGTATGAAGAAGAACGAGCCGAAAAAACAGCAGACGAGGAAGAGATTGCCGAAACCGTTGAAGTAAAACTTTCAAAAGCAAAAGAAGATTTAAAAAAATGTGCGGAGCTTCAGAAGGAGTATCTAGACGGATGGCAGAGGACGAAGGCGGAGTTCATTAATTATAAAAAAGATGACGCGAAACGATTTCAGGAATTAGGAAGGATTGCCGTTGAGGATTGCGTGCGGGATATTCTCGTCGTTTTGGATAGTTTTTATTTGGCTCTGCAGTATGAGATGCCTAAAAATGTTGCCGAAGGCATAGCCATGATCCAGGGACAATTAGAGGATATATTGCGCAAACGAGGGTTTGCGGTGATAGCGGTGAAGGCGGGAGACGGGTTTGATCCGCGGATTCATGAAAGCATCGGGGAGATTAACTCCGAGTATCCGCCGGGAATGATTGCGGAAGAGTTGCAGAAGGGGTATGAGGTCAACGGTCGCGTTCTTCGTCCGGCACGGGTACGATTATCAAAATATAATTAAAAATAATTAAAGATTTTATAATATGAAAATTTTAGGCATTGATTTGGGTACTACGAACTCCGCGATGGCAATCGTGGAAGGAGGCGAACCAAAAATTATTGAAAACAAGGAAGGCAATCGAACGACGCCGTCTATTGTCGCGGTTTCAAGATCCAATGAACGATTGGCGGGGCTTTTAGCTAAACGGCAAGCGGTTACCAATCCAAAAAATACGCTTTTTTCGGTAAAGCGCCTTATTGGAAGAAAGTTTTCCGATCAAGAAGTAAAAAAGGATAAAGAGCTTCTTCCGTATGAAATAAAAGAGGGGCAGAATGGCGGAGTTGAAGTAAAGATGGGAGACGCGTGGTACCGTCCGGAGGAGATTTCGGCGATGATTTTAGTAAAATTAAAACATGATGCTGAAGAAAAACTTGGCGAAAAGATTGAAGAGGCGATTATTACTGTTCCGGCGTATTTTGACGATTCACAGCGCAAAGCGACGCAGGCGGCAGGAGAGATTGCCGGCTTAAAAGTCCGGCGCATTATTAATGAACCGACTGCAGCAGCTTTAGCGTATGGCTTAAATAAGAAAAAAGAAGAAAAGATAGTTGTATACGATTTTGGAGGCGGAACATTTGATGTTTCCGTTCTTGAAATCGGCGATAATACCATTGAGGTGAAGTCAACCGGCGGAGACACGCACTTGGGGGGCGACGATTTTGACCAAAAAATAATTCAATGGATCGCGACCGAATTTAAAAAACAGGAAGGAATTGATCTTTTTAAAGACACGCTCGCTCTCCAGCGTTTGAAAGAGGCGGCCGAGCGCGCGAAACACGAGCTTTCGGGAACCGTTGAGAGCGAAATTAACATTCCGTTCGTCAGTTCGGATTCTTCAGGCCCTAAGCATCTTTTACTGAAGCTCAAGCGCGCGGAACTTGAAAAACTCGTTGGTGACTATATCGAAAAATCAATTGAGATTACGAAAAAAGTTGTTCAAGAATCAGGATTCAAGCTCTCTGATATACATGAAGTAATTCTTGTTGGTGGACAAACGCGAATGCCAAAAATTATCGAGGAAGTAAAAAAGCTTTTTGGCAAGGAGCCAAATCGCACTATCAATGCGGATGAAGTCGTTGCCGCGGGAGCCGCGGTGCAGGCGGGAATTATGCAGGGCGATGTGAAGGACATTTTGCTTCTCGATGTCACGCCGTTGTCTCTCGGCATTGAGACTATGGGAGGAGTATTTACAAAAATCATCGAAAAGAACACAACCGTTCCAACAAAAAAATCACAGATTTTTTCAACTGCCTCCGATAATCAGA
The DNA here is from genome assembly GCA_964365285.1 of uncultured Candidatus Saccharibacteria bacterium. GTDB lineage: Bacteria > Patescibacteriota > Minisyncoccia > Sungbacterales > JBBTQR01 > JBBTQR01. Next base: position 6,639 of record CAYIPF010000011.1, read on the forward strand.
CCTCCGTTGAAATTCATGTTTTGCAGGGCGAGCGAGAGCTTGCGGAAGGGAACAAAACTCTTGCGCGATTTATTTTGGATGGAATTCCACCGTCTCCCCGCGGTATGCCACAGGTTGAAGTATCGTTTGATATTGACGCAAATGGCGTTCTTTCCGTTTCTGCAAAAGATAAAGCTTCAAACCGCGAACAAAAAGTCCGCATTGAGGGATCAGCGAGTCTTTCCAAAGAAGATATTGAGCGAATGAAGCAGGATGCGACGAAACATCACGAAGAAGATAAAAAGAAAAAAGAACTTGTTGAATTGAAAAATACCGCCGACACGATACTTTATACCGTCGAAAAAGCATTGCGGGATGCGGGAGATAAAGTCCCCGCGGATGTTAAAAAATCGATCGAAGAGAAAATAGACGCGGTAAAAAAAGTAAAAGATTCCGACTCTGTGGAAGAGATTAAAAAAGCGACGGAAGCGCTTTCTCTTGAGATGCAAAAAATCGGAGAAGCGATGTATAAAGATAAAGGCGAGACGAGTGGAGCGTCCGGACAAGGAGACGATACAAACAGCTCCTCCTCCGCTAAAGCTTCGGAGGGTGCGGTGAAAGACGCAGAGTATAAAGATGTAAAAAAGGATGAAAATAAGAAGAAGGAATAATGAATGAGGAATAATGGAGCAAAAACTTACGAGGTTTAACCTCGTAAGTTTTTCATTTCTGTTGGAAATAAGCGCGCGGTCGGTTTTAATTAAAAAAACGCCCAGCGAGTAGCCGTAAAGGCGTTATCTCGTAGGGCGGTATGCCGTGCGCGCAACAATGCGCGGCCGGGGGGTGCTCGGTTAAACGCGCCATCGCCGCCCAGCCTGTCTGCGGGGTCACGACCCGCGCCGCCGGAGTGGCGCGGTCGGCGTAGGGCACGTTGCCCACGAACTAAACGGGAAGCAAAACCGCAGCGG
>CAYIPF010000011.1:7595-16328 GCA_964365285.1 uncultured Candidatus Saccharibacteria bacterium
GGCGTTTTAAATAAAAAAACCCCCCCGGGAGTCGCCTAAACGGGTTTAGCGGGTGGGGGGTTAGCCGGGCCGCCAAACACGCCCCGCACGGCGGTTCAGCGATTCAACTCGCTTCAGGCGTGTCCATGGCGAGCGACAAAACAATACTTACGAAACCCAAGCGGGCGAGGGAATCCTTCGTCGTGTCGCAGAGTAAGTACTCGCATATAGAGCGTGGGTCGTGTTTCACGGGTAATCACCAGCATCGGATTTCTTGCGATTTCACGGCTCTCGATTTTCAGGAACTCCTCTCTATCGATTTTTCTCAAAAGCATGGCTTCCTCCGTTTTGGTATTGTTTTGAAGTGATAGCTCGGTACAGCTAGATTGCCACGAATTCTTCTTCGCAGATCTCGCGTTTTTGCGCGAGTTTTTTAGAGAGCGGGGTAGTGTTTTGTCCATGGCACCCTTTGCCATTCACGACATGAGCGTCTATGACAATGGACATTCCCGAAACGCGAATGGCAATAGATTCATTGCATATAGAGCAAACTCCTTGTGAAGCGTTCATGCTGCAACCTCCTTAAAAATTTAAAAGCCAAGCGTAAATCCTTTTTGCTTTGGTTCATTTTCCGGACTCTCAATGATCGCCCAACGAAGCATTGGTTTTCCGGCCGGAAGTTGATTGCTTCCAGCGCATACCGTCCCCGCATGTTCATGAGCATCAACTTTGTACCAGATAATACCCGAAGGCTTCTCATCTGGGTACACATCGATTTCTTTGCCGCACTCTCGGCAAAGCCCGACCTTTTTGATTGGCAGACGGACATCACCGTTTAATGGCATAGTGATCCTCCTTATTTGTATTGGTTTTTTGCAGGAAACTCCCTGCGGGCATATTCGGATGCACCGCGAAAAAAATATACCCAGACCCTCGGTGAAATCGCGAGCCCAAACTCTTGAGAAGCGCTTCCGCCCATGCTTTATCTTCAAATGATGAGACAAAAATGGTGCGGGGCCGTTCACACAGCGGAGTTGCAAGCGCCTCTTGAATGGCTATTGCAATAGTGCTTCTTTCTTTCAACGACACAACAAAAGACATATACCACCTCGTTTTTATTTGTTTTAATGAGCATTTATTTGTATATGAGCTATGCTTATTATACACCACTTATAATGCATTTGTCAATCTTTTAAAAACATTATACAATTAACTACATGGATACTGAAAAAACATCGAAAATGCCGAGCATAAAAGAGTTTGTTTTTAGTGGTGCGATTTTTATTGTCGCGGCGTGCGTTGGCTGGACATGGAAGTTTGTCGGATCTTTTGGAGGAGTTGTGGCGACGACGAGCATTACCATAATTGGTGTATTTTTTTGGGTTTTTGCCATTGTTATGTTCATAGTTTTATTATCGCTTTTCGCGCTCGCGTCTCGTTCGCTTTTGTTGACTATCGCCATTTCTTTCGTCTCATCGGTTCTCTTTTTTATTTTTTATCGTTTCGACGATGTATATTTTTTGGGAATTGCGGGGTCATCGCTTCTTTTTATTTGGGGGATTCATGCTATACGGCGTGAAGCGTCTGCTCGCGTTGCCTATCACTGGAGCATTTTGTGTCCCTATGGGATTAAAAAGTTTTTTATGGCAATTGCGCTCTCTTCGGCAATTCTTTATTTTTCACTTTCAACCCCTGGTGGAAACGCGCACGATATAATTCCCCGCGGGCTTTTTGACGGGGTTTCAACTGCTCTAGAAATGCCGTTATCCGCCGTATTTCCCGGATTTGCCCTAAAAGCGACTATTGATGAGGCAATTGTTGCGGCAATCGCGCGCCAGGGAAGCGGTATAATTGATTTGAAAAAGGTTCCAAAAAGCGCTCTCCAACAGCTTGTTGCTACGGAACGAAGCGCATTAAACAAACAATTTGATTTGAAGCTCACAGGAAAAGAAAAGATCGCGGATGTTATCTATTTTGCTACTTCTCGGATTATTGATACATATACAAAACCATACGCGGAGTATGTTCCGATAGCCGTGACAATTGGCTATTTTGCAACGCTCCAGTTCGTTTTTTTCCTTTTGAGTTTTTTGATATACGCGCTTTTTCCTCTTTTCGCGTGGGTTCTTCTTTCCATTGGAATTTTACGAAAAGAGAGTATAATGGTTGATAAAGAAGTTCTTGGATTCTAAATTTCTCGAATTTTAAACTTTAAAGAGTTATCACTATGGCAAAAAAAGATTATTATGAAATTTTAGGCGTTCCAAAGAGCTCATCTGCCGATGAGATTAAAAGGGCGTATCGAAAGTTAGCGCACCAGTATCACCCCGATAAACAAGGTGGCAATGAAGAGAAATTTAAAGAAATTAGCGAAGCGTACGGTATTTTAGCTGACGCAAAAAAACGCGCGCAGTATGATCGTTTTGGTTCGGTATTTGATCAGGCGGGCGGTTTTTCCGGTGGAGGCGGATCCGCTTCCGGCGGACAATGGCCAGGCGGCGGGTCGTTTGAATTTCAGTTTGGCGACGGAGGACAGTTTGATTTTGGCGATGTTTTTGAAAATATGTTCGGCTTTGGCGGAGAACGGGGAAACGCACGAACGCGAAAGGGAAAGGACATTCAAGTCGATTTGGAAATTCCATTTGAAGAATCGGTTTTTGGAGGTAAGCGGGTTATTGAACTTCGGAAATTAATTCGTTGTGAACGATGCAAGGGTTCTGGGGGCGAGTCCGGCGCAAAGATGAAAAAGTGTTCAATGTGCAACGGTCAGGGACGGGTTCAGCGAACACGAAAAACCGTCTTAGGAGCTTTTGCGGAAGTGTCTACCTGTAATGACTGTCTTGGCAGTGGGGAACGGCCTGATGCCGTGTGTACGGAATGTGCTGGAAAACGGGTGCACTATGGTCCGGAAACAATCGAAATTTTAATTCCGAAGGGAATTCATCATGGAGCGATTTTGAAGCTGACCGGAAAAGGCGAGGCATCGCAGACGGGCGGCGTTCCGGGTGATTTGTATGTCAGAATTTCAGTTTTACCGCACGCAATTTTTCAACGGAGGGAAAATAATCTTTTTATGATTTTGTCCGTTAAATTCACCGATGCGGTATTAGGCGGAACCGTTTTAATGGCAACGCTTGACGGAGAAATTCACTTAAAGATTCCGGAAGGCGCGCAATCGGGCGATATATTGAAAGTGCGGGGAAAAGGCGTTCTGCGAGAAGACGGATATGGACGAGGCGATCTTTTGGTTGAAATTCGCGTTGAAATCCCCAAAAAACTTTCCAAAAAATCAAAAGAGGCGATTGAAGCCCTAAAACACGAAGGACTGTAGTTTAATTTTTCCGCCGGAGACCGACAAGCGCCTCCGGCGAAAAAAATAAAAAAATGATTGGATTTATCATTGGTCTTATTAGTATCGCGATTCCAATTTTTGGGCTCTATAATCTCCAAAAGAAGTTTCCTATTCAGAACTTCATCGATCTTTCTGCTGATATGCAGGAGATTCTTTTCCATCCGACATGGGATATTATGCTCATGTTTTTTATTGTTGCCATTTTATTTTTTTACGCCATTTCGACGGGTCGCGGGAGGATTACACTTATTATCATTAGCACCTATGTTGCGTATGCCATCTCAAGTTTTCTTTTTCTTCAAAAATCGCTGTGGGGATTTACGATTCCGGACGGTTCAATTCCGAAGCTTGTTATTTTTGGTTCGGTTTTTGCGTTATCGCTTTATTTTATGTTTCGCGCACAGATTGGCTCTCTCATCCGTTCTGGAATGAGAGATATTGCGTGGTGGAACGCTCTTTTGCAATCCATAATGGAGGCCGGTCTTTTGTGCTCATTCCTGTATACCTTTCTTTCTCCCGCTGAAATTCGGCTTCTCGCTCCACTGACGAAGTTTCTTGTTGGAACAGCGGGAGTTCAGCTCGGATGGATTGTCGCGCCATTTATATGGTTTGCGATTTTAAATCTTATCAAGAGGGAATAGCATAAATATTAAAACTTTATATTAAAAATCCCCGCATTGCGGGGATTTTTTTTGCGCGACACACAGAAAAAATGCTAAAATACAAATATTGGTATGAAAACTACGCTCTACATGGCAATATCAGCAAATGGAATCATCGCAACTGAAACGGGCGATGAGGAATTTCTGTCGCATGAAAATTGGGAAAAATTTTGCGAGCTTGCAAGAGAGTTTGGAAATTTTATTGTCGGTAGGAAAACTTATGAAGCAGTCAAGAAATGGGATGGTGGATATAATTTTGACGACTTGGTTGGGATTGAGAAAATCATCATTTCACAAGACCAAAATTTCAAACTAGATGAGGGATATACTCTTGCAAACTCTCCGCAAGACGCACTCGCAAAACTTTCCAAAAAAGGATTTGAAAAGGCGTTGATTACTGGCGGCGCAAACATAAATTCCGCGTTTGCAAAAGCAAATTTGCTTGATGAGATAATTTTGAATGTGGAACCTGTTCTGGTCGGGAGAGGAATCCAATTGTTTGCGCCACAAGATTTTGAATTGAACCTACACTTCATTTCCAGCGACAGATCCAATAAGGGAATCACTACTTTAATCTATTCTGTTTTAAAATAAATTTATGAAAGTAATTTTATACATGGCAATAAGTTTGAATGGAATGATCGCTAAAAGCGACGACGATACAAGCTGGATTTCAAAAGAGGAATGGGATAGCTACAGTTTAGTTGTGCGAACTGCAGGGAATCTTATTGTAGGTCATCGCACATACAACATACTTACAAAACAACCGGAATTTTCAGAATTTAAAGATGTTAAACTTGTCGTCGTCGCTCAAGAGAATTTTCAAACTTTGGCCCCTAATCATTTAGTCGCTCATTCGTCAAAAGAAGCGTTGAAACTTTTGAGCGATTTTGAGCAGGTGGTTGTGGCTGGTGGCGGTACACTTAACGCTTCTTTTATTGAAGAAAATCTAGTTGATGAGATTTTTATTGATATTGAACCAATAATTCTTGGCCGAGGCATTCCGCTTTTCAAAGATAAGGATTTTGAAAGTAAACTAAAATTTGTTGGGCAAAAAAAAATAAGTGATAACGAGATTCAACTTCATTACGAAGTTTTGAAATAATTTATGGAATCCCAAAAGCAAAAATGCATAATCATTCACGGTTATCCCTCGGACGCCGAAAAAGCAATGAATCCCGAAACGAGTACTTACGATAAGCACTGGAATTTCTTGGCGGAAACCAATGCCGAGGGGCGAAGCCCCAAGGCAACTTCTTCGGCAAATCTGAAATGGTGGACCTAGGGAGAATCGCCCGCGCCTCTCGTTCTGCCGTCGCAGAACATCGGGCTGGGCACCGCCTCGCGATTCCGCAATCTTGCGGAATGCGTTCCGGCGTTCGATTCTTCCACGCGACTGAAGCAGTTCAGTCGCTCTGTTCCATAGACAAAAACATGAGCTGTAGCGAATAGTTTTTGTAGTTGTGGACCTAGGGAGAATCGAACTCCCGCATCCCGGATGCAAACCGGGCGCACTGCCACTATGCTATAGGCCCAAATTGTAAACACAACCCTCGCATAGTGGCATCAGCTTTGCTGCCCTTCCAGAGTGTAATGCTCCGCTCTCATCCCGCGTGTGCGGGATTCGTGCTCGCAACACTCGCGCGAGCTATACAAACGCTCGCGCCCACTTTGCTTCCAGACCAATTAATATTTTGTGCTCAATTCTAAACTTTGCACGAACCCATTTTGAGCGGAATGACTGAACCGCCCCGCCGCCTGCTCGGTCAGAGCAGAACACCACAAAAAAGTTTTGTTTTCCTTTTAGAAGAAAAAATCCGGCGCGCGCGAATCAAAAAATGCGAACAAAACTTTTTTGTGGTGTGGCGAGCGTTAGCGAGCGGCGGCGAGGCAACCTCCTCCAAAAATCGTGAAAGTATTATCTGGTGCTCCCACATGGAATCGAACCATGGTCAATTGCTTAAAAGGCAACTGCTTTACCATTAAGCTATGGGAGCAAAACAAAAAGGCTTAACGCCCACAACAAGCATACTGAAAATGAAGGAAAAATCAAGCACTCGACAATACGCGCGTTGTGTGGTAATTCTAAACATCATCGCATAGCTCTTTTATTTTAACTTGAAGGGAGGCGCTTTGTGTTCAAAAAGCCGATTCATAAACACGATCAATATAGTTGCGTCGTTCCGCCAATGCCCGATGGCACATACGAAGGAATAGCGTTTGCTTTTCCAGATTGCCAAACTGCTACCAATGCTTTTCAGGGCAAGATACGCCGTTATATGTATCATGGCACCAACGAAGGGAACCCAACCGTTCGCGAGTTTGAGAAGAAAATGACCGTTGGAGAGGCGTCGCACGCTTCACATCGTTATGATGCACTGGCAAGCGCTTCAGGAATGGCCGCGATTGACATCTTGACGCGGCAATTGGTACTTCCAGGCAAAGAAGTTGTTTCATCTCCTTTCGTGTATGGCGGGATTTATAACTATTTCGCCAATTATCTTCCAATGATGGGGGCATCGTGCCATTTTGTTGAAAAGCCAAACAACACGCATTCATGGGAAGCGGCGATAAGCGAGCGAACTGCATTTCTTTTTCTTGAAACGCCGGCAAATCCAACTTCATTTGTTTTTGATATTGCGGCTATCTCTGCCGTTGCGAAAAATGCTGGAGTTCCGCTTGTAGTCGATAACACCGTTCCAACCCATGCTTTGCAGAAACCCTTGCAAGAAGGCGCGGACATCGTAATAGTATCGACGAGCAAGGGCGTGAATGGCGCGTCAAACGGATTGGGAGGGGTTATCGTCGGGATTAGAGATTTTATTCAGATTACGCGCGATAGCTGGGGGGCAACGGTTCGTCCTGTTATGGATTCGCGGTGTGCTAAGGTAATGCTTCAGGGGCTGGAAACTCTTGAGTGGCGGATGCAAAGGTCGTCGGCAAACGCGTTAAAGATAGCCGAATGGCTAGCACGGCAATCAAAAGTGAAGCTCGTGAATTATCCGCTTTTATCGCCAAAACCATTTCGCAAGATCGTCGAGAGGCAAATGCCGAATGGAGCGGGTCCACTTTTATCATTTGAGGTTAATGGTAGCTGGATTGAGGCGTGGAAATGGCTTGATGAAACAAATCGTCTGATTCTCGCTCCGCACATTGGCCACTCAAAAACTATCGTAATTCATCCAGCGACAACCACTCATTGGCGGGTGCCGTGTGATATGCAGGCAAAACTCGGCATTACGTCATCACTCATTCGCATGTCTGTTGGAACAGAGAATGACGCGGAACTTGATCTTCTTTTTGAAGAAATGGAACAATTATTTGCGAAAATATAAAAAAATATTTCACCCTCATGCTTTATGAGGGTGTTTTTTTAATTAGTTAGGACTTACGCAAACGGCGCATTTCATCGTCGCACTGCACGAAATGTCATTCAATGTGCAGTAGCACACCTCACTCCATTTCATGCGCGCTCCTCGAACTGCATCCCTTTGCGTAAGTCCTATAGCGCTACTTAATGAGCGTTGCCATTTATTTCCAAAAATTCTTTCAGTGTGATTCCCGCTTCGCGCCGTATGACACGATCAATGTATGAAACAAGAATCGCAATACCTTCTCGTTCTCCGGTTGTTTTTCCTGAACCGACAAACGAGAGCATCGCGACTATGGATTTGTTCGCACCAACCAAAGGACCCCCCGAGCTTCCAGATTGATTGGTAATACCGCTCTCAAGCACTAACGCATCGTTATCGCGATTATCGTCGTCAATTGTTACGAAGTTTTTTATTTTGAGCGTTGAAAAGAGCAGTGGGATCCCTTTGACGGATATTTCATAGCTTAAAAATTCGGTCGCGAAGCTAAAAATAAACAGGGATTCGCCTGCTGTGAATGTGGGTGATCCAACAAAGAGAGGTACGAATTGCCATGATGATGTTGCTGTTTCGGAAAATGATTCGGTTATTTTAATAAAAGCAAAATCATTTTGCGGGAGATTGTTTGTTCCCGAAATAATTTTTTTCTGATCGGGTATGTAGAGCGTTCTGAATTTTGCTATATTGTTAAACGGATTCCATGAGCGAAGAACGCAATTTTCGATATTTTGAATTGGCGAAATAATATGAGCATTCGTTAAAAGAATTCCGGAAGGATGTACGATTGTTGCTGTGCCCGATGTTATTTTTCCGTTTTCGTGGCACCAGATATTAAGGGTGGCGGGTCGGTATGTATTATATAGTTCTTCGGTTGAGATTTTTATTATAGTTGTTGTGGCGGGCGACGCTTGAGGGGTTTGTGTTGCCATTTGCTTGGGTAATTGCTTTAACGGCGACGGCTGTATGATTGGTTTTAGTGCGGGTTTTGAAGGAGTTTTTACGGTGGTTGTACTTGCCGTTGATTGTGTTTTTGGGGCGTTTGCAGTCGCAAGAATGATTGTCGAGGTTGAACGCTTATCCATAATTTCAGAATCGTTCTGCGTTTTTTGAATATGTTCTTTTGGTTGAATAATGTCTTGTTTTTTGTATAAAAAGAAAGAAGAAACGATTAAAATTCCCGTCGCGACTATAATGAATTGTATAAAATGCCGTATCATATCGTCATCATATCAAAACTTGAAAACTAAAACTACGGAAGTCCGACTTCCGTAGTTTAAAATTAAGCGGGATTCGCGCGGTGTTTAACTATTAGACCTGTTGCGAAATAACCTTTCTGCTACAATTTCCAAATAACGGCTACAACTTGTCA
>CAYIPF010000012.1:0-14185 GCA_964365285.1 uncultured Candidatus Saccharibacteria bacterium
ATAAAATACGGTCCAAGTAATTACCCTATTGGCTATCCACTAAACCCTATACCCTATTCTATGGCAACCACAAAATCATCGGCAATTTCATCTCAACGCTTCGTCGCGATTGATTCAATCCGCGACGGCATTATTATTCTCAAAAAAGGCGGGGTCCGCGCAGTTCTCATGGTTTCTTCAATTAACTTTGATCTAAAATCAACCGATGAACAAGACGCAATAATTTTTCAATATCAAAATACCATCAACTCATTTGATTTTTCGGTGCAATTTCTCATTCAATCGCGAAAATTAAACATCGAGCCATACTTAAACCTCTTACACGAACAATACAAAAAAGAACAAAATGAGCTCATAAAAATCCAAATCAACGAATACACCGACTTTATCAAATCCCTCGTAGAACTCTCTAATATCGTTTCAAAAACATTCTTTGTCATCGTCCCATATTCCGGCAGTGTCGATATCGGAAAAAGCGCAGGAGGAATATTTTCTTCTGTTTTTGGTGGTAAAAAAACGAGCACTGAAAAAACCGAGAAAATAGAAAAAGACTTTGAAGAACAAAAAAATCAAATTCTCCAGCGTGTTGATACCGTAACGCTTGGCCTCCAGCGGCTTGGGGTTCGGAGCGTACAGTTGAACACCGAAGAATTGATTGAGCTGTATTATGGACTCTATAACCCAACGGAAACCAATAAAACAACAGCGGCAAAGATTCAAATGCAATGAATTAAAGAGGGTACAGGGTATAGCCAATAGGGTGTAGGGTTTAAAATAATTATGTCTTTACGCTCCTACAAAGAACTTGCTGTCTGGCAACGATCGATTGAGAGGATAAAATACGATCCAAGTAATTACCCTATTGGCTATCCCCTAAACCCTATTCTATGACCTTCTCACTATTTCAAAAAAAAGAAACCAGCAAAAATCCGGATGAAGAAATTCTTTCGATTTTTCCGGAAGATATTTATAAAACAGGACAGGTAAGCCTGCGGGATTTTATTGCTCCTTCCGCGCTTGAGGTTAACCCGAATTTTCTCCGCATCGGCGAACGGGTCGCGCGAACGATTTTCGTTTTTTCATATCCCCGCTATCTCCACACAAGCTGGTTTTCTCCGATTATCAACATGGACAAAATTTTTGATATTTCCGTCTATATTCATCCCGTTGATACCTCAATGGTATTAGGACAACTCCGCAAAAAAGTAGCGCAGGTACAATCCCAAATTTCAACGCGCGAAGAAAAAGGGCTCGTTCGCGATCCGATTTTGGATACCGCATACCACGACCTTGAAAATCTCCGCGACCAGCTCCAGCAGGGATCAGAAAAACTTTTCAATATCGGAATCTACATGACAATCTACGCCGCCACCGAAGAAGACCTCAATAAAGCCGAGAGTGGAATCCGTTCAATTCTCGAGGCAAAGCTCGTCTATACAAAGCCCGCGCTCTTCCGCCAAGAAGATGGGTTTCAATCAACGCTTCCTCTCAATACCGACATCCTTCAAAATCACAACTTTTTAAATTCAGGGTCAGCATCATCAACTTTTCCATTCGTTTCTGCGGACCTCACCTCAAACAAAGGCATTCTCTATGGCATCAACCGCCACAACAACAGCTTAATCCTCTTTGACCGCTTCAGCTTGGGAAACGCCAACGCCGTCACATTCGCCGTTTCCGGGGCGGGAAAATCATATATTTCAAAACTTGAGATTCTCCGTTCGCTTATGTTTGATATTGATATCATCGTCATTGATCCGGAAAACGAGTATGAATATCTGGCGCAAACAATCGGAGGCAAGTTTTTCCGCATCTCGCTTACATCTCCGCATCACTTAAATCCTTTTGACCTCCCAGTGCCCAGAGAAGACGAGTCGCCATCGGATATTTTTCGCTCAAATATCATTAGTTTAATCGGTCTGTTTCGCATTATGCTCGGCGGTCTAACGCCGGAAGAGGACTCTATTTTAGACAGCGCGATTGTTGAAACATACGCGTCGCGCGACATCGCCGTTGATTCCGATTTTTCAAAAATCACTCCTCCAACACTTACCGACCTTGCTCTCGTGCTGGCTGGCACCGAAGGCGGAGAAAACCTCGCCCTTAAATTAAAAAAGTTTACCGAAGGAACTTGGTCTGGTTTTTTGAACCAGCAAACAAACATCGACATCAATAACCGCCTTGTTGTTTTTTCAATCCGCGACATGGAAGATGAACTCCGCCCGGTGGCAATGTACATGGTGCTCCACTTTATCTGGAACATCGTCCGTTCAAAACTTAAAAAACGCCTGCTTGTCGTCGATGAGGCGTGGATCCTCATGCGCCACGACGACGGAGCGTCGTTTCTCTATGGAATCGCGAAACGAGGACGAAAATACTATCTGGGACTTTCAACCATCACACAGGACGCTTCAGATTTTTTAAACTCCGCATACGGCAAACCGCTTGTTACAAACTCTTCAATGCAGATACTGCTCAAGCAAAGCCCGGCGACCATTGATACGCTCGTAAAAACATTCAATCTTACCGAAGAAGAAAAATTCCTGCTTCTGGAATCGGAAAGGGGAGAGGGAATATTTTTCGCGGGACTAAAGCATGTCGCTCTTAAAGTAATCGCGTCATACACGGAAGATCAGGTTATCACCTCAGACCCGGCACAACTTATGGCAATCAAAAAAGCAAAAGAGGAGTTTGTGGCGGCAAATAAGAGCTAGAACAGCGTATGGCGTGAAGAAGAATCAGGAAGCAAAATCATGAATCAGGCGGGAAACAAGAGTCGGGTTTTGGAAACAAAGAATTAGAAACAGTGAATCAAAAATCATGGGAAAAAAACCAAAAGAAATATCATTTGTTGAACTTGTTATCGTCCTCCTTTTTTTTGGAGTCGGTTCGTGGCTTTTAAGTTTTATATTCCTCGGATGGATCGGAAACGGTGCCGTTACATTGTGGTCAAAATTCAAAGGAATTAAATTAAAATCACATGGACAAGATATGCTTTTGCACATGCTCTCTCCGCTCGTTAGCGTGATTCCGGGTGTACCAGGAGCGGCGGGACAAATCGCAATTCTGTATATGACTCAAAAGGTGGAGAAAACGCTCGGAGTCGCGCAAAAAAAGTAAATGCGATATAATAAAGTTCCTTGGGGCAAAGCCCCAAGGTATCGTGGGTAACAATAACAGCTTATAAAGTCGAATGAATAGCACACGAAATAAAAAAATATGCGCGCGATTACTACTTTCGGTTTTCGTATCGGCAGTGTTTTTTGTTGTGGCGCATTCTCCGGTTCGCGCACTTGCTCAAGAATTTATACCGGATGATTCCGCATTCACGCTCCCGCCAATACCCGAAATACCAAATATTTTTGCCATTACACTTACTCCGCCGGTTCCAGAAGCGGGGGAGATTATCACCGCAAAGATTGTCGGATCTTTCACCATAGACAGCGCAACCGACTTAAGCTGGTTTATAAATAACGCCATAGTAACCGTGGCATCTGGCACTCCTCCGGGAACGCTTGCGTTTCGCGCGCCAAGCAAAGGTGGGGAAAAAATTCTCGTCAAAGCCGTTATCATAATCAATGGTGAACGGGTTGAACAAAGCACGGAAACCCAAACTCCGGTTGTCGGAAAAAAAGACAGCGAACAAATTCTTCAACAACTCCGGAACAAATTTCAAGAAGCTACCCTCCAACAAAAACAACAAGAAGAACAAATATACGGCAAAAGAAAAAAGAATCAGATTATTTCCATTACAGCCGACAACAAAAACCCCGGACCATACGAAACGGTCAATCTGCTTATAGAATCCGGGACACTGGATATCGACCGCGTATTTATTGAGTGGTCTATTAATGGAAAGAAAACAAAAGAAGGAACCGGTGAAAAAGATTTAAGCATTCAAACAGAAGGGATCGGGAGTCAAAAAACCGTCCGTGCGCGCGTTACGGACTCTACCGGTACCACATATTCCGATGAAATTATCATTTCTCCGTTTGAAATAAATCTTTACTGGTGGGCGAATTCGTTTATTCCACACTGGTACAAAGGCAAAGCGCTCCCGTCAACCGGAAGTTCCGTGCGCGTAAGCGCGTTTATACCAACGGGAACCGCACAGTCCAAAAATTTTGTGTATCGCTGGCTCCTGAACAATGAACCCCAGCAAAAAGAATCCGGAATGAACCGTCAGACATTTTCTTTTAGACCATTCCTTGAATCCTTTGCTGACTCCGTAACGCTCCGCCTGGAAAGCAGTGACAAAACGATTTCAGCCGAAATCCCCATCGCCATATCAACCGTCCGTCCAGAGATTTTTTTCTGCGTTGTTGATATGCTCTCGGGATGCGTAAAGGGAGCGCGAGAAACAACGATAAAGGGTCAGAACGATCTAGAAATGCTTGCGATTCCATTTTTCTTCTGGAAAGATGATATTCGTTTAATCAAATATCAGTGGACTCTAGGCGGTCGCGCCGTATCATCGTCAAAACAAAATCTCCGTCCATGGATTCTCTCATTGAAAAATATTCCGCCCACTTTAAGGGGAAAGGTTGAAATAACCGCAGACGCCAAAAGCATTGTGAGCAAAAAATCCGCCTTTGGTTCATTTATTATAAATCTACAATAATATGCGCATACCTTTTTTCATCATAATGCTCACATGTATCACGACTGCTATGGCGGTATTTACGCAACCCGCTCACGCTCAATCCGAAATAAATTGGAATGATCCATCGTTTACCAGTGCTATCGAAAATCCCGATGGAACTGTTTTTATATATGGTCAAGATAGTTCGGGCGACCCATTTTATGAAACGGTCGGTACGCCAGATCCGCAAAAAGTTACGGAATTTTTGGGTCAGCTTTTTGTTTTCTTACTGGGACTTGTCGGCGTTTCAGCGTTTTTTATGATTTCGTGGGGCGGATTTCAATACGCAACATCCGCGGCAAACCCCGGAGCAATAAGTGCGGCAAAAGAAAAAATCTGGGGAGCGCTGTTTGGTTTAGCGCTCGCGGCAGGATCGGTTATTGTTTTACAAACAATCAATCCTGATCTTATTAAGTTTAAGATGGGCATTCATGATGCGAATGCCGTTGTTTTAATAATAGCGCAATCGCATATTATATAATCATATGTCAAAAAAACTTCTTATCATTATTGGTTGTGCCGTCATCCTCCTCATCACGGGAGTATATGTGTATTTCGCGTATTTTCGCGGAAAAGACACCGGTAAAACACCACAATTCCCAATTCGCGAATTCCCGAAACAGTCTGACCTTACCGGCCAAGAATCGCCCGAACAAAAAGAACCCCCCACCACACGAAGTGAGAAAGGGATTCTTCGCGTATTGGTAGAAGAGCCAATGATCGGCGGAACACTCTCCCGAGAGGGAAACGCCATTTTATACATAACGCGCGAAAATGGAAATATTTATCGGATTAATTTCAATGGAGACGACCGCGCGCGTATTTCCAATCAAACAATCATCGGACTCTATCAGGCGCACTGGTCGCCCGATAAAACAAAGGTTTTTCTCGCATATGAACGAGGTGACGAAATTAAAAAACTCATTAGTGATCTCGCGGGAGAAAGCCCAACAAATTCAATCGTCCCTTCGTCTATCCGTTCGGCAACGTGGTCGTCCGACGGCAAAACATTTTATTCACTGGAAGAACTTGCCGACGGAGTCCGTCTTGTGTCCGCCGACGCAAACAATAAAAACGGCAAAGAACGGCTCAAAGTTCCGTTAGGCGATCTGAACATTCTTCCATACCCCAACTTATCGCTTTTTTTCACCGAAGCGCCGTCAGGAATCGTAAAAGGTCCGCTCTTTGAATTCAATACAAAAAACGGAGCGTTTCAAGAACTTTCAAACGGATTTGGCACGATTGTCGTTCCATCGCCCAAAAACACGAAACTGCTCATAAGTCAGACAACTTCTTCAGGGGCTCTCCAAGAGATTCGCATTATGAACATAAAAGACGGGGAAATAACGCCCGTTCCGGTAATTACGCTCGCGGACAAATGCGCGTGGACAAATGAAGATGTTTTTTTCTGTGGAGTGCCAAAAGAAAACCCGTCCAACACCATACTTCCGGACGAATACTACAAAGGGCTTCTTGAAACAAATGACCGACTCGTTCGCGTTGATATAAATGGTTCAGGCATCACGGAATACAGCGCCGAAGGATTTGACCGTGGCATTGATTTTCAAGATGTCTTTACCGACAAAGAAGGATTGAATGTCTTCTTCAGAGATCAAAAAACGAATTTTCTCTACCGTTTTGAGTTGCCCTAGCATATGGTACAGGGTATAGGGGATAGCCAATAGGGTTTAGGGTGCACAAAAACAATCAAACATCGTTTGATTGTTTTTGTGATTTAAGTATATCCTATTGGCTATCCCCTATACCCTGTACCCTGTTCAAGCTATACCCTATCATCTGCCATTAATAGTTTAATAACAATCCGCCGATCGGGATCAATTCCGATACTCTCGGTAATAATATCAGGATATTCGGAGAGTGTTGCGTGAATAACGCGTCGTTCAAAACTTGACATGGAAGGCAATACAACTTCTTTTCTATAAAGCCGAACTTGTTTGGCAAAATTTTTTGCATCTTCCCGTAAAAGATCCCGCTTCCGTTCGCGATAATCATTAATATCAAGAAAAAACCGCGGAGCGTCGGGGAACTTTTTTTGTACTATCTTTTTCACAAGCGCGGTGATGTGCGCAATTGTCTCTCCGCCAAAACCGATAAGAAGCCTTCCATCATCATTACAGACAGAAATCTTAAGCCCGCCCTCTAAATCTTCAGATACCGACACATGAGAGGGGAAAGTAATTTTTTCAAAAAAAATTTCAACTTCTTTTTTGATTTCGTCCATTATGTAAGGAGTGTTAGCTCCGAGCTGCTAATTTTTGTTGTACTATAGCAAAAATGTTCAAAACCGTCCAATAGAGTGCCATACCCGCGGATAATTTCAATGAAATAAAAAAAATGAGCGCCGGAAAAAAATATTTCATTTGATATGAAAGTATCTTCCCCATATCTGGCGCATTGGAATTTGATTGTTGCAATTTTGGCGGTTCCGGCATTGTTGCCGCTTGAAAATACTGAGAAACCCCGGCCAAAAGAGCCATAAAAATATTCGGTGATGCAAGATTCAAAATACCAAAAGCGACGGGGTTCAAGACATCGGGACGGACAACAAACGAATAGAGGAGCTCGAGTTGCGTGGAATCAAAAATCTTTGTAAAAACATTATAGAGCGCGATAAAAACAGGCAATTGAACAAGAATGGGCAAACACCCGGAAAAAGGATTCGCCCCCTTATTTTTGTATAATTCCATAAGCCGTCGCGCTTGTTCTTCTTTATTATCCCTGCACTCATCCTGAATTTTTTTAATTTCCGGCTGAATTTCCGCCATTTTTTTCTGAGCCGCAAGCGATCGCTGAAAAAGCGGAACAAGAAGAACCCGAACCCCGATCGTAAGCAAAATAATCGCAATTCCTAAGTCCTGAAATGTCAGCGAATAGAGGAAAATAAGCGCGTTGAAGATGGGACGAAATAAAACTTCTTGATATATTGAATATAACACGGAGCTTAAGAATATAGTGTTCGGCAAATAGGATTATTATATCTTGTTTGCCATACTATATATCCTATTTAATTACACTATTTGATTTTAACAGGATCGTATCCCCCCGCCGCAAACGGATGACATCGCGCGATTCTTTTTAATGAAACAACTGTTCCCCTAAAAAGTCCATATTGACGAATTGCCGTGTCGGCATACTCTGAACAAGATGGAGCATATCGGCATCCAAAAAACATGCCTCGCATACCAATGCGATTATGATCAGGCGAAAGAACGCATTGATACACCTTAAGGAAGAAGAGTAAAATTTTTTTCAAAATCCGCATACAGTTCTTTTTGAGTTAGTTGCCCTACTCGGGACATAAAGATACACACGACATCAAAAGAAAATGACAAAAGTTTTGGATTTTTTTGAATCCAGCTAGTTACTCGTCTGCGCAGACGATTACGATCAGTTGCCTTTTTGAGCGTCTTTTTAGAGATTACAAAAGCATACCGCGTGCGCGCCTCTTTATTTGGATAAAAAAAAAGACGAAACGCGATTCCTCCCCGTTGTCTGCCACTCTTCAGTGCCATTTCTATCTCTTTTTTCTTTTTTAAGCGATGAATCCGTAAAAGCGCCATAATAAAATTAAAAGACCTTCAAACGGCAAGTTGTTTTCTTCCTTTACGGCGACGCGCTTTTAAAACGCGCCGTCCAGTCGATGATTTCATTCGCTTCCGAAATCCGTGCGTCGCTTTCCGTTTTTTCTTTTTTGGACGATAAGTAAATGACATAAAAACTCAATATTATGATTAAAGTTATGGTAGCACTATGCGCGCAATTCGACAAGATCAATGACAAAATTATAAAATATGGTTTTATAATTTCTAATCATTAAAGTTATACCCGTGTTTTCAACAAGCTATTCACATTATTTTCTTTTGTATCTTTTTTAAAAAAGATTACTATGGACTTACTGCTTAATTGCTCACTCTTTTTTTGAAAATTCTTTTTTATGGCTCACGAGGAACTTTGGAAAATCATTTTAAGCGACATAGAATTACAAACATCAAGGGCTAATTTTATTACATGGTTTAGACAAACGTCCATTCTCGATTTTAAAGAGAAAGAAGGAGAGGTGTCTATTACCGTTCCCAACGGTTTTGTAAAGGAATGGCTTCAAAATAAATATAACAAAGCGCTTGTAAACGCATTCCGAAGCGCTTCTCACAATATTAAACACATTCAGTATATCATCGCAAAACCCTCCGATGTTTTTACCGCGCCCAATTCCAATGGCGCCATGAAAAAGAAAAAAGAAACACCTATTGATAATGAGACGATAAAAGAAATTCAACCTGAAATAAAAGGGTTTTCCGTTGATTCAGAAACAAATCTGAATCCTCGGTACACATTTTCTAATTTTATTATTGGCAGTTTTAATGAACTGGCGCACGCGGCAATCCAATCTGCCCTTCATAATCTTGGAAGAGTCTACAATCCTATTTTTATCTATGGAGGAGTCGGACTTGGAAAAACACACCTTATTCAGGCCCTTGGAAACGAAGCGTGCGCGCGGTATCCGGGCATCAAGGTAAAGTACATTACCTCTGAAAGGTTTATGAATGAACTCCTTGAAGCGTACCAACAACCAAACAAAATGGATTTTTTTAAAGAACGATACCGCTCCGCAGATGTTTTTATTGTTGATGATATCCAATTTATCGCAAAAACAGAAAAAATGCAGGAAGATTTTTTCCATACATTTAACGCTCTTTTTGAAAAAAATAAACAACTTATTCTTGCCTCTGATCGACCACCAAAAGCCCTTGCAACGCTTGAAGAACGCTCAAAATCGCGTCTTGAGGGCGGATTAGTCGTTGACGTTGGATGTCCCGACTATGAAACGCGAATTTTGATTTTAAAAATGAAATTAAGTGAAAAGAAATTTACTCTGACGGATGATGTAATTGAATATATCGCAAATAGCGTTAAAACAAACATTCGTGAGCTTGAAGGCGCTTTAAATCGTTTGATTATAAGCTCTAAAATTTCAAATATTCCACTTACACTCGATGAGGTAAAAAAAATTCTCTTAACATCAACACAGCCAATTAGAAAATTCACAACTCCTAAAAAAATAATTAAAGCGGTTGCCGATTTTTATGACATCAAGGAGCAAGAGCTTATGAATCAAAGCAGAAAACAGCACTTCGTAAAACCGCGTCAAGTCGTCATGTATCTTTTGAGAAACGAATTATCCTCATCGTATCCTTCTATTGGAGAGTACTTGGGTGGTCGCGATCACAGCACTGTTATTCATGCCTGCACTAAAATTGAAAATGACCTTAAAAAGAATTTAAGTTTTGAGGAAGAACTTAAAAGTATTAAAGAAAAAATTTATAAATTATAGTGTGCATAGAGTGTTAAAAAAAGAAGTATAATATCTGAATAAAAAATATAAAATATGACAATAAAAAAATATATTATATAATACTACGCCATTACCCCAAACATTATCCACATATTAAAATATTTTTTTAAATAAAATTTAATAACCATTACTGCGTTATTATAGTTTTAAACAGAATATTCAACTATAATAATGATAATAAATATATAATTAAATTATGAAATGTATTATCCTTTCACAAATACTAAAGAAAAAAATTTCTTTAGCTGAAAGATTTATAGGAAAAAATATTACATTACCAATTCTTTCAAATGTTTTATTTTATGTTAAGAATCAAATACTTCATATTCGAGCTACAAATCTTGAAATTGCTTGTGATTTAGTTTTGTATTGTAAAGAAGGAAAAGATGGAATTATAGCTATTCAAGCTCATTCATTGTCAGCATATATTCAATCTCTTCCTTCAGAAAGTAAAATTATTCTTGAGGAAAAAGATGGGTCTCTTATTATTAAAACAGAAACCGCGCAATCAAAAGTTTTACTGGCCCAATCAAAGGATTTTCCGCTTATTCCAAAAATAGAAAGTAAAAAAAATTTTTTATTTTTAGTTCATGAATTTCAAAATGCGCTAAGGAGTGTTGTTTCAGCAGCTTCTAATATTCAATTAAAACCAGAATTAAATGGTGTTTATATATTATGGAACGCGGAAGAAAATTTTCTTGTGTGTGTATCTACAGATACATTCAGACTAGCTGAAAAGAAAATAAAATTACATAAAATAAAAAGTGATTCATTTTCATTTATTATTCCTCTTCGTTTCGCTCAAGAGCTTATTCGTTTTGAAACTGAAGAGGAAAATGGAGAGTGTGTGTATGGAGAATCCCAAGTTCTTTTTCGGTTTGGAGAAGATGAATTAATTTCAAATGTTATACAAGGAAATTTTCCTCATTATCAAAGTATTATTCCAAAAAAATTTGATACCAATATAGAAGTTGATTCACGGAAAATTATTGAAGCAGTAAAATCAACAAGTTTTTTTAGCAGTAAATTGCAAGATGTGCTTATTTATTGTGAAGAGAAAAATATAATTAAAATTCATTCAGAAAATAGCGAAATTGGAGAAACAACAGTTTCTCTTCCGGCTTATACTGAAGGAAAACCGTTTCAAATTTCTTTTAACTACAAGTTTTTTCTTGACGGAGCTTCTTCGTTTTCAGGAGAAAAAATAAAAATTTTTTTGAATAATGAATCATCGCCGGTTCTTATGCGTGATGGAGACGATCCTTTGTTTATGTATCTTATCATGCCAATTAAGGGGATGTAGGGGCATAAGACATGAGGCGTATTATGAGATAATGTTTAAAAAAATAACAGATATTTTAAAAAAAAAAGAAGCTCTTTTTCAGGCAAAAGAGCCTCTTTTTTATGATGTAGTATTTTTTTTAAAAGAAAATGCGCCACATCTTGAGAAAATTATTATTCCGATATCATATCGTCACGGAGTTTTGAATCTTCGGGTTACGGCATCAACCGCTCATCACGAATTTTATTTTTTAAAAGAAAAACTATACAAGTTTCTTACGCGCGAACGAGGACACTCGATTCGGGATATTACTGTTCGTGTATATTAATTTCCTTTTCAATTGTTTGGCGATTTCCATAGGTGTCAATCGCGGATAGCGTAAGCGCATGAGCGCCCGCCATAATAGTTTCGGGGAAATATATTATAAATTGTGTAGCATTTGTTTTTAGAACGCGCATAAATTCTGAATCAAATTCCGCTGTTACTGCTTGAATTGGAAATGGCGAGAGAATTGAAACTGAAACAGATCGGTCTGCAAGAGAAAAGTCAGTTTGTAGGAGATTTATTTGCGGTTTGTTTTTTTCCGTGTGGACATCATCAATTCCCGGGACAATAAGCGGTTGAAGCACGACGCGTCCCGATGTTTGAAACCATTTTTGGATTGCAGCTTCCCAATTATTGAATTGAGAATCGTTCTCTGGATTTGATGGAGCGGATCCTAAGGGATCGGTTTTGTTTACTGAGTACAGAATAGAATGAGGCTGTCCAGTCGCAATTTCAAGAATATATTCTTTTGGCGTAAATTCCGTCGCTAATTTTCTGGAAATTTTGTCGATTTTAACGATTTCACTTCCTTGCCAAAGTCCTTTTAAGATTGGTTTTTCAATTTTCACGGGGGTTGGGGGAGTGAATAATTCAGGAGTTTTTTCTGCGAGCTCATATTGCATAAATTTTTTCCACAAGGGAGCCGCAGCAAGCACGCCCGCAGTGTTTTTTTTCATTTCGCTATTATCGTTGTTCCCAACCCAAACGCCGGCGACAATCGAGGGCGTATATCCTATCGTCCACGCATCGCGATTGTCTTGGGTTGTTCCTGTTTTTGCCGCTACCATTCTGCCGGAGAAGTATAAGGAATTTTCCCGGACAAACACGGGAACACGCGCTTCATTATCAGTTAAAACAGAATTCAATGTTCGTGCCGCTTCCTCGGTAATGACCATTGCGGGATTCGGTTTAAATTCATTCATTGAAAAGCCGCGAGAATCGGTAATTTTAAGAATTGGAGTTTTTGGATTGAGTGCGCCATCTGTTGCGAATGCGCCGTATGCGCTTACTAATTCTAAAAGTTTTACTTCTCCTCCTCCAAGGACGAGTGAAAGCCCAAAGCGGCTTCGATCTTTTAATGAAGTAATGCCAAGCCGTTCCGCTGTTTGTATCGTGTCTTCAATTCCTGCGAGATATAAAACTTGAACTGAAGGGACATTAAGTGATTGTTGGAGTGATTGTCGTAGTGTTACGGGACCGCGAAACGCGCCATCATAATTTTGTGGATGATAACAGTCTTTTTCTAAAATGCGTGGCAACGAAGGAATGAAATCAGGCGTGCACAGAGGGTTGAATTCGGTCGGAACATCAAAAACGACTGTTTCCGGGGTATATCCTTTTTGGAATGCGACAGCATACGCAATCGGTTTAAACGCGGAACCGGGCTGGCGGAGCCGTGTTGTAACATTTACATTCCCGTCGTTTTTCGTTTCCCAATAGTCGCGGGAACCGACCATCGCAAGAATTTGTCCGGTCTTTGGATCAATGGCCGTAAGCGCGGCATTTTTCGCGCCAAGATTTTTTTCATTATCGGGCGCGGCATCTCGAATTATTTGCTCCGCTTTTTGCTGGAGGTCCCAGTCAAGCGTTGTAATAATTTGTAGACCACCATTTTCAATTGTGGATTCATCATACAGGTCTGACAGGTATTCCCGCACATACATGACGAAATGCGGAGCAAGGATATTTTTTTCCGGATTTGAAAAAACAAGTATTTCTTTTTTTGCTTGCTCCATATCTTTTTCTGAAATAAAACCAAGATTTTTCATGCGCAGAAGGAGCGCGTCTTTTCTCTCAAGAAGTTCTTTTTTACGCGTACCATAGGGCGAGTACAATGAAGGGGCTTTTGGGAGAGACGCTATAAGAGCTGATTGTGCGAGGGTTAGGGATTTTGCTGATTTTCCAAAAAATGTTTTTGCCGCCGCTTCAATGCCATAGGCATTTGAACCATATGGAATCTGATTGAGATATAGATTTAAAATTTCATCTTTTGAATAGCGGGTCTCAAGAAGAATCGCAAGGATTGCTTCACGAGCTTTGCGCATGAGCGTTTGTTCTTTTCCGACGAGCGTGTTTTTTACGAGCTGTTGCGTGATTGTTGATCCGCCCTGAGAAAAGTTTCGCGTTCGAAGGTCGATGTATAATGCGCGGAAAATTCCGCGAATATCAATTCCGCTATGAGTATAAAAATTTGAATCTTCGCCGGCGATTGTCGCGAATTTTAAAAAATCCGGAATATCCATGAACGGAATAACTGTTCGTTTTTCTTCGCCGTGGATTTCATAGAGAAGCACGGATCCGGTGCGGTCAAAAATCTTTGTTGATTCAGGAATTGGGCGTTCCGAAATGCGCGTTGGATCGGGAAGATTAACGATAATCATTAAAAAAAGAGCAGAAGCCCCTATAATTCCGATGCCTATGGACAAAAGCCCGAATCGGAACAGCGTTTTTAGCGGATGATGTTTCATTTTGAAAATTATACATACTTTTAACTCATAGTTCAAGTGATTGTATGCGTCCACCACATTTGGCACTCCTGGGTTGGTAATGACTGCATCATAAA
>CAYIPF010000013.1:0-12543 GCA_964365285.1 uncultured Candidatus Saccharibacteria bacterium
ACGAGCGGAGCGAGTTCCGATGGATACCTCGGGGCTTTGCCCCGAGGAGCTTTATTATGCGACAGGTCTATTACATAGCATAACAGAGCGTTTGCATTTTTCAAGAAGAATTGCTGCTTTAAAAAAACTCCGATTGCTCGGAGCTTATACAAACTTAAACCTGTGCAATGAATCTCTAATAATCCCAATGCGCTCCAACAAACGCTTACACAGCGCCCCTAAAATCAAGATGCAGAAAAAACTGAATGCTAAAAAAAGCATGAGTGCTCCATACATCCCCCAAAGCAAAATTCTTGCCCGCCACGACAAATTACGCTTGAAAAAACTATCAGGAGCAAAAATAAGCATGTGGATCACCCCTCATATATGATATCAAATTACTGATTTAAGAAATACCATAAAAATCTAAAATTGTAAAGAAAATCGGGCAAAAATTAAACGCGCGTAATTCCCCTTCCTACCCTTAAAACATGCTCCAAAAGCGTCGCGGAATATCCCCATTCATTATCATACCACGCGAATACTTTTATCAAATTTCCGCCAACGACGCGCGTGAGCGATAAATCAACGATTGCGCCATACGGCTCACCCACGATATCTGATGAAACAATTTGATCGCGAGTAGTTTTTAAAACTCCCTTCCATCGCGATTCAGAAGCCGTCTTTTCAAATAAAGCATTCACATCTTCAACGCTCGTGTCTTTTTTTAAAAGCGCTGTGATGTCAGCCAACGATCCGGTAATAGTCGGCACGCGAATTGATACCGCGTCAAAAACCCCTTTCATATCGGGCAAGGATTGAATGACAGCTTCTGCCGCGCCTGTGGTAGAAGGCACGATGTTCATCGCCGCCGCACGGCCTCGACGCAAATCCTTATCGTCAACGCCATCAACGAGCTTCTGTGTCGCCGTGTAGCCGTGAATAGTCGATAGGAATGCCCTTTCAACTCCAAACGCCTCTTGTAAAATAGCAAGTACCGGCGCCGTGGCATTTGTAGTACATGACGCATTAGCAGAAATCCCGTCCGCTTTTTCAAAACGATCATCATTTGTTCCAACAAGAATTGTCATAACATCGCCTTTGGCAGGCGCAGTAATAACAACACGCTTTGCTCCGGCAGAAATATGCCCGCGCGCGCCTTGTGCGGTTGTAAAAAATCCAGTCGCTTCGACGACCACATCTACTTCAAGCTTTCCCCATGAAAGTTTTGTCGGCTCTTTTTCCACCGTATGCAGAATCTCACTGCCGTCAACAACCAAAAAATTTTCCCTTGTTTCGATAGATTTTCCATATCGACCATACACGGTGTCATAGCGCAAAAGATACGCGAGCGTATCAAGCGCACTCAAATCGTTAATCGCAACAATTTCAACCTCTGCGTGTCCGTATGCCTGACGGAAAAAAGTCCTGCCTATACGCCCAAATCCATTGATTGCTATTTTAATTTTTTTCATAAATTGGTTTTCTCCGCCGCGGGAGATCGTTTTTTTAACTGCAATACATACCCATACGCCGAAAGAGCCGCTTTTACCCCGTCTCCGACAGAAATATTGTTTTGCTTAAATGGATCATCGGTAATGTCTCCAGCGGCAAAAATTCCTGAATGCGATGTCGCCGCAAACTTATCAACCACAATCTGTCCAAACGCGTCGATTTTTACCAAGTCCTTAATGATTTCAGAGTTTGGCACCGAACCTATCTCTACAAAAATGCCTCCTATCGCAAGCTCTTTTTTCTCGTTGGTAACCGCGTCATGGTACAAAAGTCCCGTTACCAGTGAAACGCCTTTAATCTCGTCAGGTATCGCATTAAAAATAATCTCAACTTTTTGGTTTTTTTTAATTTCGTTCTGCGTGGATTCATCGCCCTTCAAAGAATCTCCGCGAATCATCAAATAAATCTTTGCCGCATAAGGAAGAAGATCAACAACCGCTTCCAGTCCGGCATTTCCACCACCGACAACCGCAACCGCACGGCCAGAAAATAACGGCGCATCGCAGGTCGAACAGTAGGCAACGCCCTTGCCATTGAACGCCTCTTCTCCTGGAATACCCAGCTTCCTTCTGCGGGCTCCGGCAGTTACAATAATGCTTTTACCTTGATAAGGGTTTCCCAGTTCGGTTTCTACTTCAAAATCACAGGAAAAACCAGGGCGCTCGCATGTAATCGCGCTTATTTTTGTTACCTTCTCCGGCGTTTTTATTTCAACTATATCGCCAAAAGAACGGACATGTTCCTCAAATTTTTTCGCGAGATCAAAACCGGAAATATGCTGTTCCCCGATCCAATTCTGAATATCATCGGAAACAATTGATTGCCCGCCAAAAGATTCGGTGATAACAAGCGTTTTTAATTGTTTGCGGGCAGTATAAACAGCCGCAGCAGTAGCCGCAGGTCCTCCGCCAACAATGATGACATCGTAGAGCATGTGATACTAAATTTCTAATTCCTAATTTTCAATCAGGATTTCTGTGTAATTTCTTCTAAATACTCAGAAAGTTTTGCCTGATCAAAACCGACCACGATCTTACCATTTATATCAATCACGGGTACGCCCAATTGACCTGATTTTTGAACCATTTCTTCCCGTGCTTGCGCGTCTACCGCGACATTAGCTTCTTCGTATTGAACATTGTTTTTAGAGAAAAACTCTTTTGCCATTTTGCAGTATACGCAGGTTGGAGTTGTGTAAATTTTTACTGTCATAAAAGTTTAATTTTTAATTTCTAATATTTAAAATGTTCAAAAATTAAGAATCAGAAATTGGACTCTAGAAATTATTTAGAAAGTTTTAACTCAATGATTCGTTCAAATTCCTGAAACGGAAGCGCGCCCATCATTACATCGCCGTTAATAATGAACCCGGGAGTTCCGGTAATCCCGAATGAACGACCCAATTCCGTACTCGCCTCAACAGCGCTTTTATATTTTTCCGAATCAAGGCATTGATTGAAGTCACCGGCATTAAGACCGAGCGTTACGGCAAATTTTTTGAGATTCGCCTTTTCAAGCGCTCCTACATTTTCACCGTTCTTCCCTTTGCTATAGTAATTGTCAGCAAGATATGTGTAAAGATAATCGTGATATTGCCAGAACTTTCCCTGATCATTGGCGCACCGCGCTGCTTCACCCGCATATCCGGACTCCGCTCCCAAAAAAGCAAAATCATGATAGAGAAAAAGCACCTTGCCTGTTTTTACATATTTTTCAACGATTTTTGGCTTTATTTCACTTGTAAACCGTCCGCAAAACGGACACTGAAAATCAGCAAACTCCGCGATAATAACCGGCGCGTCCGGATTCCCTAAAACCATCGCGTTTTTTAAAAGATCGTCTTTATTCGCCTGAACTGTTTTTTGCGGAGGGCGCTGCTGCGGTTGCTGCGCGGATTGTCCGTCTCCGCCTCCCGATCCGCTCCTTGAAAAATAAACGCTTGCTCCAACAAGAATGCCCGCGATAATAATGGCAATCGGCACCAAAAACTCGCTAACTTTTGATGGCGAACCAACAACCGAAGTTTCTATTTTTTGTTCCGGAATTTTAAATTCTTGAGTATTGTTATTTTCCATTTTTAAATTATAGCATATGCGTTAAACCTGCTCAAGCAAAAATATCCCCATGGTTTGGTTTTTAAAAACTTCAAAACGATCTTCCCGTATTGCCTCGCGAATACCAGCCATTAAACGATTGAAAAAGAACATATTGTGAATCGTCGCCAGCCGTCCGGCGTTTTGATCGCCAGATTTAAACATTTCGCGAAGCTGTTTTCGGGTTGTCGTCTGGCACGCGTCGCACTCGCATCCGCTCTCAAGCGGAGTGCCAATAGCGCATTTGGCTTTACGGACATCATACCGTCCAACGCGAGTCCAAATAGACCCGTGCCGCGCCTCACGCGTTGGAATCACGCAATCAAACGAATCAACTCCGCGGGATATTCCATCAAAAATATCTCGAATCAAACCGATTCCCAAAAGATGTCGCGGTTTTCGCTCGTCCAAAAGCGGAATCGTCCAATCGAGAGTGTTTCTCATTTCATCGTGTCCAAACGAACCACCAATACCATACGCGTCAAAATCCAACGAATTTATAAACTTCGCGCTTTTTTCACGTAAATCTCGCCAATTTCCTCCCTGTATAACTCCGTATAGTTTTTGATATGATCGTTTTTCCGCCTCTCTGCATATTTTTGCCCATACATGCGTCCGTTCAAGCGCTTTTTTTACATATTCATAATCATGAAACGGCGAGGTGCATTCATCGAACGCGAATATCATATCCGCGCCAATTATTTTTTGTATTTCGATAGAGCGAGCCGGAGTGAGCATTACGAATTTTTTCTGCCCGCTTTCTTCAACGGAAAAACGAACACCGGCATCGGTGATTGTAACCATGTTTTTATCTTTTCCCTCCCTTCGCCGTATGCCTCGCGCTCTGTGCGCATTTTGTACATCTGAAAACGCTCCGACTTTTCCGACATCATGCTCTCTAGAAAATCCGTAACTAAAAACTTGAAATCCGCCGGAATCCGTCATAATCGGCATTTCATCCCGTTCTTGGCGATCCCCGCTATTCTCTTTTGCGGTCCATCCAAATTGCTCATGAATGCCTCCTGCTTTTTCAATTTCGGTCAACGCCTCTCTCCACAAATGAAATGTGTTTGAGATTAAAACTTGTGTACTGGTGCGATACACCTCTTCGTTGGTAAGCGTTTTAATAGTTCCGCGCGTTGCGACCATTACGAACGCCGGAGTTTCAATTTCCCCGTGCGCCGTTTTAATAACGCCAACCCGTGCGCGCGAACCATTGTCTTTTTTGATAATTGAAAACATGATTAGTAGCGTTAAGCGTACAGTAAATAGCGCATAGATTTTCTTCCGCCGAAAGTATATCCGCCTTCGGCGAAGAACGCTAAACGCTATTCATGCTTATCCCGCAGAGAACGCGTAAGATAGCGTTTACGAAGACGGAGATTCAATGGCGTTACCTCTAAAAGTTCGTCATCTTCGAGAAAATCCAGAGATTGTTCCAGCGTCATAATAACGGGTGGCGTAAGTTGCGTGGCAAGATCATTGAATGACGAACGGACATTTGAAAGTTTTTTTTCTTTACACGCGTTAATCTCCAAATCTTCTTCGCGTGAATTAAGCCCGATAATCATACCACCATACACATTCGTTTGCGGACCAATAAATGTCATACCACGACCCTGCGCAACCTCAAGCCCATATGCGACCGTAACACCCGTTTCGGCTGAAATAAGAGCTCCGTTTCGTGCCGTTTCAAGTAATGGGGTTTCGGGAGCGTATTTCAAAAACACGCTATTCAAAACTGCCGTACCTTTCGTCTTTGTGAGAAGAACATTTCGAAGGCCTAAAAGATTTTTTGTCGGAATATGAAATGAAAAACGCATGCCTCCCGAATGAGGCGCCATCGCCTGCATAAGCGCTCGCCGTTTTTGAAGTTCGGCGGTTACCGTTCCCGCATGCTCATTCGGCACATCAACCACAAGCTCTTCTATTGGCTCCATTCGTACTCCGTCAATTTCTTTGATAATGACTTCTGGCTTTGAAACCTGAAGCTCAAAACCCTCACGGCGCATCGTCTCAATAAGAACGGAGAGATGAAGCTCTCCACGACCCAATACGAGAAAACTTCCGCCATCCAAAGATTGAACACGCAAGCTCACATTGATTTCAAGTTCCCGATTCAACCGCTCTCCAATCTCGCGAGAAGTCAATTTTTTACCGTCTTTTCCGACAAACGGAGAAGTATTCGGACCAATAGTCAGTTTTAATGTCGGCTCGGCAACTGCGATTGGAGGAAGCGCTTCGGGATTTTGCGCATCGGCAATAGTTGTGCTGATGCGGGCATTTGGAAAACCCGTAAGCGAAACGATATCTCCCGCAGACGCTTCAGAAACCTCAACACGACCCAATCCCTTTGAGACAAAAATTTTCTCAATCCTTCCGTTTTCCTTTGTTCCATCGGGATGGATACAAACCACGGCCATTCCCGCTTTCGCGATTCCGCGATGGACTTTTCCAATGGCGTATTTTCCCTTGAAAGAATCCCAGTCCAATGCGGCGACTAAAAGCTGGAGCCCTCCTTCATCGGAATTTTTTGGCGCCGGAACAAATGAAATTATTTTTTCAAAAAGAGGGCGAAGGTCGCCCTGCGCGTTTATCGGGTCCTGTGGCATCTCGTCAAACGCCTTGCCGTCCCGTCCTACGGCATACATCGTCTGAAACTCAAGCTCATCGGCGGATTTTGCCAGATCAAGAAAAAGATTGGAAACTTCTTCGAGTGCTTCCGCGGCGCGCTGGTCTTTTTTATCAATTTTATTTATGACAACAATAATTTTTAATTTCAGTTGAAGCGCTTTCTGCAAAACAAAACGAGTTTGTGGCATTGGCCCCTCCTTCGCGTCAACGACCAAAATGCATCCATCCGCCATGTGAAGCGTTCGCTCAACTTCTCCACCAAAATCAGCGTGTCCGGGCGTATCAATAATATTTATTTTAATTCCCCCATACTCAATCGAAGTATTTTTCGCAAGAATAGTAATTCCTCGTTCCCGCTCAAGTTCATTTGAATCCATAATCAGCTCTTGTTTCAATTCCTCCGCCTTCTCATGAAATGTATGCGACTGCTTTAAAAGACCATCTACAAGAGTGGTCTTTCCATGATCAACGTGGGCGATGATTGCGATATTTCGAATTGGTTTGTCCATAAAAAAATCCCGCCAAGGCGGGGCGTATCCTCATGTATAATTGTGTATTATTTTAAAAAAATTGCAAGGGATTAAGCCAATTTTGTAATTCCTCTTTCCTTTCAACATATCCGCGAATATCCGGAATCGAATTGAGAAATTGTCCGCCGAAGGCGGGATCCGCACCGGCGGAAAAAAGCCCGAAGTGAAGATGTTTTCGCTCTCCTCCGGTGTCATCTGAATATGCCTCACCCAAAACTCCGATGATATCCCCCGCTTTCACGAAATCATTAGAGCGGATGATAATACTCGAAAGTCGGATGTGCCCATAAATTCCATATATTTTCTTTCCTTCAATTATATTCGGAACAGACCCTTTGATTTCGTGTTCAATAACCACAAGCCCGCCATATCCAGTAGCAAATCGCACGGAGACTACCGTTCCATCGGCAACTGCTGATACAAAAATATTTTTCTTTTCTTCTCCCATAAAAATTTCGGCATCGACTCCCGTGTGATACCCGCGAAATCTCTCCGGCGAAACAGGAGAATTCTCTGGCGATACGAATATGCCAAACGGTTTTTTTGAAACTCTTTTCGCAAAACTATCAACAGGCTCAACAAGTCCAAAAAATATGGACCGCTTCGCGCTCGGCGCGTCACTGGGAAAAAACGATTTTGCTTCTTCTTCGGCAACAACCCCCTGCTCTATAAATGAACTGGAAAAAAAATCGAGAACCCGCGTATTTTGATACAACACGCGCGCGAGAAAAAAAAGCGCGATTAGTGTTCCAATAATTATAAAAAGAATATTTCTCATTCAATATCTGCCAACTCATTAAGAATCTCAAGCGGAATCGGATTTCGTTTTGGACTTATGCCCGGATACCTCCACGCGCTAATAATCTTCTTTTTTTCCGGAAGCAAATTTTTCATTTTTTCCGCCGGAGGCGGATCCGCCTTCGGCGGAAACTTTTCATTTTTTCCGCCAGTACGGATCCCGCCTTCGGCGGAAATTTTGGCAACCTGATACATGACCCAAATCTCATACGGATTTTTCTTTGAACCGGCTCCCTGCATCACGGCGACGGTTCGCGGAGCAATGCCCTCTTCTTTTCGTTTTGGACGAAAAATAACTCCGCGCACTTTTTGCTCCGAAAGACGATGCTGACGCATTTTTCCCATAACATGGCTTGTCCACAAAAATTCTTTTGAATCCTTCGGCCGTTTCCATTCCATGCCCTCAAGCATATCATCTGCTACAAAAAAAACCACTCAAACGAGTGGTTATGGGCCAAGAGTATCATCGCC
This sequence comes from uncultured Candidatus Saccharibacteria bacterium, assembly GCA_964365285.1. GTDB lineage: Bacteria > Patescibacteriota > Minisyncoccia > Sungbacterales > JBBTQR01 > JBBTQR01. The sequence goes on from CAYIPF010000013.1 coordinate 8,021, forward strand.
GGCAATATCAAAATCTTGAATCTCGACCCCATGCGCATAGACGGTGATGTTATATCTTCTTCCGCATCTTTTGCAATTCACATAAGTTACAATGTGCCCTGCAGGCGAAACGGTAAAAGAGTGCTTTCTGGCTGTCATACCGGAACAATCTTTCATATCTTGGGAACGACAATTGCCACAGGTAATCCGTAGTATGAATCCCTCTCCACATCTAAATACGGAACAACCAAACATCGGCCACCTCCTTGTATGGATGTTTTAAAAAAAATTTAAGAAACAAAAAACCACGAAAGCGCGACTGAACCGATAACAACAAAAAATTGGAGAATTCCTCCAGAAATCCACCGCCCCTCGAGCCGTATATCAGTATGACACCAGTGATGGAATTTTTGCAATGCTATAAACGGTTGACGGCGAAATTTAAAATACATGAACTGCAAAAAATCAGGAAGAACGCCGCCAATTACTCCAAGTACTATAACAAGAATCTGCTCATTTCCAATAGGTTGAAAAATTATAAAAGAAAGAAAAAGCCCAAAAAACACATCAAAAGCAATTTTTATAAAATCCAAAACAAAATCTTTATTGAGAACGATGTCGTTATTAAGATGGTTGTTCTCATCGCGCCGTGCGGATTTTAAATCATAGTCCCAGTGCGGAAGAGCGTCAATCAGATAATGGCTTAAAAATGCCATAAAAAAAGCGCTTACAGGATGCCACGCAAAAACACGCGCGACAGCCGTGCCAACAATTCCATGAGTCGTAAGTGTCATATTACAGACCTCTTACACGATAATTTTCGCGTAAGAGGTCTGCGCACAGTATACTGAAAAAAAGAAAAAAGAAAAAGGGCGCTCATAAAATTATAGAGCGCCCCACTGTCATCCGCGTTGCTTTATTTCGCAATATCGCACGCCACCTCCCCAGCAATCTCCGCCGGACAGCGGACGATCATGCCGCACTCGAGCGCTCCACACATCGCATATATGGCAAAACGCGGCAAGTTCATCAGACACGCGCTTATGCGAAGAATAATCATCGCCTTCGCCTTCAACATATTTAATACCGAGTTTGTGCCGTTCAGCAAGTTCTATGCCGTATTCAGTAGCCTTCTCTAAACGAAATTGATGCCGTTCCGCTTTTGTCTTGAAGCGCGCTTTTATTTCCTCGCTCCCCGCATACTTCCACGGCTTTTCAAGATCGTGAAGAAAAAGAACGAGCAAAGCATCCGACAACGCAAAATTGAAACGAACTTCGCGCATGAAATCGCCATAGAAAGCAACCGCAAACACCATCGTCTCGCGAACATGATCAAGGTATCCGCCTTCCCACGCGTGATGGTTACTCGAAGAGCCGGGGCTTTTTAGGAAAAGCTCAAAATTCTCTCCTAAGAGCCGTGCGCATTTTTTACGATTCGGTTCACGAATCATTTCAATCATCCGCTCAAGCGTATAATATGGATGCGTCATCGCGTCTCCTTTTTGAGATTTTAAAAAACCGTATTAATTTGTAGCAAAAGAAGGCGTTTTGTCAAAAAAAACTTGACAAAGATTGCTATTATAGTGTATACTAACGCCAGCACATTAAACGAATTATCGCACCAAACAATCAATTGGAGGGGCGAATGACGATAAAAAAAAAGATCATTCTATGGTTAGTTTTCTGCGTAATGGTAGCTGTCGTGGCAATTGCAAGCGCCAATGCTAATTTGCAGTCGGTTCCCGACGGGTCGCGATATCAACCGAAAGAAACTTTTGTGCTGATTGGCGATTCATTCAAGAAGATGGGCGTTGGCCACATGATGGTGGTCAAGCGCTTTTCCGATGAACAATACATCAATGCAGTCCTATTGGCTGAAAGGACGATTACCTCTGGTACTCGTGTACGGCTTACGCGCGTCACAGACCGGAATTGGCTGTTCCATGACTACGACTTCCTCGCGATCACTGAAGTCGAAGAACAGTCTCAATCCTCTATCACCCGATAGGTTGTGGCCGTCTCGAGAGTTTTTGATTAACTCGAGACGGCCATTTTTTTATTCAACTTCTCATGAAGTTAAGAGTATACTAAACGCATGAAAAAGATTTTAAGATACGCGATCATCTTTGTTGTTGGTTTTTTTCTTGTTTCGCTTTTTAGTTTTTACCTTATCATCAAACCGACAAAGTTTTTTATTCCCTATACGCCGGAACAATTAGGGCTTCTGTCCGAAGAAATCGAATTTTTTGGCGCGGATGGTACACGCCTTTCAGCGTGGCTCATTGAGTCAAAAGAAAAAACCGATCGCGTTATTATTCTTCTGCATGGCTATCCCGCATCGCGCGGCGACATGTTGTTTGTTGCAAAAGATTTATATCCAGCATTTGCCTTATTTGTTCCCGATCTTCGTTCGTTTGGAAAAAGCGGCGGACTTTATACGACCCTCGGCATCGAAGAACGAAAAGACCTTGGTTTGGCAATTGATCTGCTTGAAAAACGCGGATATAAAAAAATTGGTGTATTCGGATTTTCTCTTGGCGGTGCCATAGCGCTCCTTGCTTCCGCACAAGACAACCGTATTAACGCGGTTGGAACCTACGCATCATTTGCGGATTTAAAAACCCTTGGACGCGAAACCTACCGCAACCTTTGGCTTATGAAGTATCCACTCGTTGAACTCCTGACACTCTATAGCAGAGTTTTATTTGGCGAATGGATAACTAATGTTTCGCCTATTCGCGTAGCTAAAAAAATTTCTATACCAGTGCTATTGGCGCACACAAAAAAAGACGAGCAAATTTCATTTGCACACGCAGAACGACTGCAACAAGCGCTCTCTCACAATCAAAAACTGGAGACCTATTTTCTCAATACCGGCCTTCACGGAGAGCTCCCTTCTGATTTTTATACGCGCCTTAAAAACTTTTTTGAGAAAAGTTTAGGTAAATAATCGAACCTGAAAAATATGCAAAAACTTTTCAAAAAAATATAACGCGAGGCAATATCCGACCATCGTAGCTATCGTGGAAACATCAACCAGTCCTCCCCAAATAGTTATATCCGGAAAAATGCCGAGGAATGGCCATATAAGAACATTCGTATACTCATACAATTTTGCGACAACGAGCGTTTGCGGATTTGCGCCAAAAAACACCAACAAAAGCCGCAAAAGAAAAAATGTCTGCACAAGTGCTAAAAGACGCCACAAAATAATTGAAATCAAAACGCGCGCTTGTTCAAAAGAAAGATTTTGGAAAAAATTTTGCATGTTAAAAAAATTTAATGAGAAAGATGATTAAACTCAATCCCGCGCTTACTAAGCAATACTCGCACCACTCTTCAATAAGAATTGTCTGAACATATATAAAAACAAGCGAAAAAAATGCTCCCGTCGCACTTATGACCATAAGAATAAAATTAAGGTCAAATACAAAAACACTCTTTATGCCAAAAATGAGCAATCCTGATAACACCGCAAGCGAGCTATAATAAAACGCCCCGATAATCTCAAGCGGGATTCCGAGAACAGCACTGTATTCGCTGTAAAGGACTTTGTTACAATCGGTTCCGATCGCGCACACCAAAACTTTATTCTGTTTCTTTGCGCTGTAAATATACGCGCACAGAATAATACCGATTACCGAAAGTGCTAAAATGATATAAAGCATAATAGTGCGCGTAATTATACAAAATTATTTTGAATACCGCCATAATCACCACAAAACTCCAGAGACCGCACGGTTTCTGGAGTTTTGTGTTTTACTCGCACTTATGAGAGATTTTTCTTCTTTTCTTCAAACTCTTTTGTATCAATCTCTCCCCGAGCGTAGCGCTCCTTGAGAATATCAAGCGCTGATTTGCCTGATGCATCCGTAGATCCGCCTTTGGAGGAAAATTGATTACTCAACCACTTCACAAGAGCAATGATTCCCGCGAGAATCAAAACCCACCAAAAAATCATAAACACGAGCCCCAAAAACCCAAAACCAAACCCCATTGGACTATTGCCAAAGCCAAACATCATAGAATTATTTTCTTGATTAAGCCCGAAAGGAGACGACCACCCTCCCATCATATTCATCATAGGCAAAAATCCCTCGCCCTCTGCTGTATACACAGCCAACTCGTCGCATCCGGAAAACCGTTTGCCCATAACGACATGCATCTGCTCTTCGCCTTCATGCCCCATCATATTCTCCATCATCGCGTTCATTGAAGCGTGAGAATCTCCCATCATTCTACCCATAAAATACTCCCCCAACACTCCGAAATCCTCGTCTTTAAGATCCGCACAATTCTGATCTTTAACTTGTCCGCCTAAGACGGATCCGCCCTTGGCGGAAAATTTTTGCCAAACCTCTTTGCCCTCCGCTTCCTCACGAGCAGTATGATCGTCTACTGGCACGGTAGCGCTCTCGCCCATCATATCCGCGCGCACAGGCAGTGCAAACACAACGAGTGCTATAAAAAACGCAAACCCAAAAAATATTTTTTTCATATTTTAAATAAAGCTCCTCGGGGCAAAGCCCCGAGGTATCAATCGG
>CAYIPF010000014.1:0-12316 GCA_964365285.1 uncultured Candidatus Saccharibacteria bacterium
TGCGCATCTCTTTAGGGGTCTACAGAGTGCCATATGTATCTGAACTTATGCAAATTAATATAACTGGGTACAATTTTCCCGTCGCTCGCTCGGAAATGAATATGCGTACACATTCATTTCCCGATCTTCGCTAGGTAATAATCTGTTTGCGCCACCAATACATAAGATGTACTATATAAATATATGAAAAACCATACTATATTTTTATCAATTTTTGTTTTGTTTGCGGTGTTTTTATCCGGTACTTCTTTTGCGGCAAAAGGAGTTGTAAAAAACATCGGTTCTGGGAGTGGCATGGGCACTATTACCATTTCTGACCTCGGCGTTACTGATGTCGGAACATTGCCGACGAGCAAACTATATTTTTTAAAAGAGTGGGGTCGGGGGATTTCGCGCGTCTTTACTTTCAACGCAACAACCAAAGCGGAACTGGAATTAAAAATCACCAACGAAAAAGCGGCTGAAGCGCTAAAGGTTCAGGAAGTCGCTCCAGATGACACCGAAGCGCTTGCGTCCGCGCTTGAAAATTATACAAAAGCACAAGAACGGCTTCAGACGCGTCTCGCAAAACTTACAGAAACTTCCGAAAATCCTACTATTGAAAAACTGCTTCTAAAATTAAACGAACAAACGCTGAAACACGCGATTCTCTTTAATCAACTTACCGAACGACGGAGTACCGACCCGTACGCTGAAGACGCAAGCGTAGTTAATCCGCGAGGCGCCCGAGACAATCATCTTCAAGGCGCTATGGATATCGCCCAGAAAAAAATTCAGGATATCGTTCTTATCACGACTCAAAAAGAAAAAAATATAGAACAGAAAGCGGGCGAACAAATCAAGCGCGCCGAGATCGCCATTGGTAAATTGGAATCCGAATTAGCAAAGTTAAAATCCGGTTTTATTTACTCGTCCCAACAATTAGCAGAATTCGCTATCAATGAACCCGGCGTGCCAAACAGCAAGCTTGCAATAAAGACCAAGGACACTTCTGCGGGAATTGCCGTCAACGAAGAAGGAACAGCAAATAACGAAAAAACAGGACCGATACGGCTTGACCCGACTCCCGCGCGTCTTTCCACGAACATGACGATAGAAAGACAAACTCCCAAAAAGGATTTTGGGGATAGGATGAAAGCCGGACTTGATCAGGTTGGCAGTATTCTTGCAAAAGCAAAGAGCAATCTTGATAGCGCAAAAACAGCATTCACGGACAGTAAATTTGGCGAAACATTTGGGCATGCGCGAGTCGCGGAAGTTTCAGCAGAAAACGGATTAAGAATTCTTGGCAATATCCTCCGAGCGGCTGTTGACGGGCTTGAAGACGGTGACGAAAAGAATGTATTCCCCGAAACAAATAACAAAACGGTATGTACACAAGAAGCTAAAATTTGCCCTGATGGTTCTGCGGTTGGTAGAACCGGACCAAATTGTGAGTTTACCGCTTGCCCAGGACAAACCAGTAGACCCATTATAAAACCAACACCACAATCCATGCTTCCCCTCAAACCAACGGAAATAATGTGTACACAACAATATGATCCCGTATGCGGTGCTGACGGAAAAACTTATTCAAACGCCTGCATGGCAAAATCAGCCGGTATCGCTGTAAAATATGAAGGAGAATGCAAAACCGCTCCGACGATTGCATGCTTACGATACGACCCTGTCTGCGGCGCTAACGGCGTTACATATTCATGCGGTGAAGCAGAAGCTCAAGCTAATGGCGTTGCAATAAAATATAAGGGAGCATGCGGAAAACCAAATATAGATTCTGTTATTAATGTCGTTCCAATACCGTCAATTAAACCAACCGCCACAACCCCAATATCCGTAACAACAACTGCGTCAACGCCATCGATCATTACTTCAATCGCTATTGCTAATTCCTCGTTTATTCCAGTAGAAATAAAAATTCCCGTAGGATCAACCGTTATCTGGACAAACAAAGACAGCGTAAAACATACTGCCACCGCGGACAATGGCGTTTTTGACAGCGGACTTTTAGGCACCGGCGAATCATTTAAATTCACATTCGCGAAACCGGGAATTTATCCGTATCACTGCGCTCCGCATCCGTGGATGGTCGCAAAAATAATCGTTGAGTAAGCAATGCTCGCGTACCATAAAAAAATCCCCCGCTCTTTGCGGGGGATTTTTTAAAAATGTTTTTTGACAAGTTCCGTAAGTTCTTGTAAGTGCTTTTCTTTATCTGTTTTTATTTTCTTCCAGAAATCTTTGCAATCATCGCAATCACCCGCATCTTTCAAATATTCGTTTTTAATCCGCCACAGCGATTTATTTTCCTGCACCAGTTGCAACATTAAATTGTAAGAATGATTTGAATGCATATGTTCGTTTTATTACCTAGCGAAGATCGGGAAGCAGACACAGTAGTGTATGCTTCCGAGCGAATGCGATGACCGAGCGCGAGCGAGGAAATACTAAGGCTAGCAAGCCGAATGTACGGGAACAAAGTATTCTTTATAGTGACACACTCCATGCCCACGGCATCGGCACCGCAAGATACGCCAATGTCGCTCCGACAAGCGCCATATTTTTCATAAAATGAATCATGTCCATCAACCGCTGGTTTGGATCCTGAATCGTCCAAAAATTATGCATGATGAATGTTACCGGAACGAGAAATGCTACAAGCGCTAATACGGCGTACTGCACCCATGCGCCAAAAAGAATTCCGAGACCGCCAACAAGCATAAGAACCCCCGTTCCCAACACGGCAAATTTTGGTATCGGCACGCCTTTTGACTGTGTGTATGGAATCATCATCGCCGTATAACGAAAATGATTAATGCCATTCATGAGAAAATATCCTCCAAAAAGAATACGGCTTACTAAAAATAAAATATCGTTCATATGAAATTAGATTTAATTACGCGCATAGTTTGTCCATTATACCATATCTACAAAATTAAGAAAGCGAATCGCCCCCGCTATGGCGTAATCTTCTGCATCAGCAACCAAAAAACCGCCTTATGAGGCGGTTTTTTGGTATAGCGCGCGCTACGCAAAAGATCTTAAAATTTTTGGAATTATACCACTTCTGAATATGAAGAGAGCCAATCCATAACCTTTTTACGATGTTTGGTAATTGACCATTCATCGCTTTGTTTAAATAATGCGGGATGCGATACTTGGAAATTCTTTAAAAGCTTTACTGATACGCGAGGAAAAGCGATTGGAATGCTCTTGTTATACGATTCTACGAAAACCGCAAGAGGCGTGTTTATTTGATTCAATAAAAGCTCGTCATTTTTCCTTTTCATGGTTTCTACATACTAACATGGCTCAATCCAAAAATCAACCCCGTTGGAGAAAAGCCACCCACAGGCGACCAAAGCAACTGATTTTACGAAAGCGTTCTCTTGCGAGATATGTCCACAGCCAATTTTTCCGATTGTATGATGTTTAAAATCTTTTTCACGCTCTCCAAACTATCTGCGTCATGAACGGAAATTGGAATCGCGTTTTTATTCATCTTTTTTAAAATAATAATTTTTTTCTTGATTTCTTCGGCCGATACGCAATCGCTTTTGCTCAAAAATACATACTCGGGTTTCTGTATAAGCTCCGCGTTGAAGGTTGTAAGCTCATTTTTAATAATTGCATAATCTCTGACAAGATTTTCTGATTCCGCGGAAATAAGATGAAAAAGAATTTTTGTGCGCTCAATATGGCGAAGAAATTTTATGCCCAAACCCTTCCCCGCTGACGCGCCTTCAATGAGCCCGGGGATATCGGCGAGAATAAGATCATAATACACGCCTAAACTCGGCTCAAGAGTTGTAAACGCGTAATTCGCGACTTTGCTTTTTGCTTTTGTTACTTCGTTTAATAAACTTGATTTTCCGGCATTCGGCAAACCAATGAGAGCCACATCCGCGATAAGTTTAAGTTCGAACCGTACGGTATAACGCCCGCCCAAAAGCCCATCCTGAAATTGCTTTGGACTTGTGTTTTTGGACGATCGAAAAAGAAAATTCCCTTTTCCGCCATGACCACCCTTCGCAACAAGTATTCTCTCGCCAATTTTTAACACCTCTTCAACCGTTTCCTGAACCGTACTCGCTTCAATTTTTCGGATAACCGTTCCAACGGGGATTTTTAACACGAGATCGTCTCCATCGGGACCATCACAATAGTGCCCTTTTCCATTCCCGCCATCTTTTGCCTTAATGACTTTTTTATATCTAAATTGGCTTAAAGCGTTTAGATCGGAAACGCCCTCAACAAACACGCTTCCGCCTATCCCTCCGCTTCCACCCGTCGGCCCTAAACTCATCATATTTTTATTAAAAGCAACGGCACCTCTTCCGCCGTTCCCCGCTTCTACAGTAATTGTTATATCGTCAATTAACATAAAATATTAAACCTTTTGTATCGTGGAATTTAATACATTCAGCTTGCTAGCTTCAGTATTTCGTTACATTCGCGCTGGTGCGCTCAGTACTTCCTCACTCTCGTTCGGTCGCGCCTGCGCTCCTCAACAGCTATTGCCCGCAACATACCCCGTCGTCCAACACACTTGCAAGCTATATCCTCCCGACGGACGATTGATATGCAATGCATCGCCTACCACGAAAAGCGCCGGCACCACACGCGACTGCATTGTTTTAAAATTGACTTCAGCCAACGCAACGCCTCCGGAAGATACGACCGCCTTGTCTCTCCCGAGCAATCCGGCAACATGCAAAGGAATGGCTTTAAGTACAGTACCAAGCGCTTTCCGCTGTGCTGACCGCACGCTATGATTCGGCGTTTCGCCGTCTATACGCGCGAGTACAAGCACTATATCAACGAAAGCGGGAAAAATAAAAGCGGAAAGAGTATTTTTTATTTTTTTATTGCTTTGCTTAATCAAAAGCGTTTGAAGCGTTTCCCATAGTACCTCACCATCAAGAGCCGGAAATACATCGAGCATAATCACGACATTTCTCTGACGCTCTGCTTCCGGCGTTTTTAGCATCTTCGCCCCTTTCATCTCTTTTGCCTTGTGCACATTCGGCTTACTATCATCAGTACTTCCTCGCTCTTCGCTCGGTCGCACATTCGGATCCGCTGACCTCAGTACTTCCTCGCTCGCGCTCGGTCGCGCATATTCCGACCCCTCCGCGCCATGCAATAGGTCACCCACATCTCTACTCATATTAAGAACCGTTGGACCGCTAATGCCTGCGTGCGTAAAAAGCAATTTTCCTTTGTACACTTTTTGCCTTGCGTCATCCAAAAATGTCGTAAGCTTAACATCTTTGAGTGTGATACCGGCAAGTTTTTTCGTCCACGAATCTTTAAGCGCAATAGGTACCAGCGCTACATCGTTTTCCAATATCGTATGCCCAAGTTTTTTAAGCCACAAAAATCCCTCGCCGGTTGAGCCCGTCTCCGGGCGCGATGTTCCGCCGGTTGCCACAATACACGCTCGAGCGCGCACTTCAGATCTATCGGTAAGCATTACTACCGTCTGTTTCGCGAATTTGTCGAACACAATTCCAGCAACCTCAGCTTGTGTGAGCACAACGACACCGTTTTTTTTCATGTACCGAATAAGCACATCCCATACCGATTGCGCCTTGTTCGAAGCGGGAAACACCCGTCCCTCCGCCTCTTCCTTCGTGCCCATTCCCCGATCATTGAAAAAATGGAGCGTCTCTGTAACACCAAATTGCGCAAACGCCGAAAAAAGAAATTTACCGCTCTCTCCATACTTCGCAAGCATCGCGCGAACATTGGGCGTGTTGTTTGTAACATTGCACCTCCCGCCACCCGTGATAAGAAGCTTTTTGCCAAGAGTGGGATTTTTTTCAAGCAACAAAACCGTGCGGCCGCGCTCCGCTGCACGACCGGCGGCCATCATACCGGCTGGACCGCCGCCAATGACCACAACATCATAAGTGTCCGCAACACAAACAAAACCGCCATTGCATACTTTATTTTTTATCGCTTTTTTCATATTCATTAATCATTCTAGTATTTTGCAAAAAACTAGAATGATTTTAATACTACGATGACACACTATCGCATCAGATTGTATATCATGCGCATTATTTTTCCAGATCAAGTATCTCGTCAATGCGGATCTGCGCGACAAAGTCAGGAACATGACTCACCAAGATCATTGCGCCCTCATATTGGTCGAGTGCCTTTGCGATAATAGGCAGATGGCGGAAATTAATGTGATTTGTTGGCTCATCGAGAATCAAGAGCCCCGGCTTTTCAAGTACAAGCCGTGCGAACGCGACGAGACCTTTTTGGCCTTCGGAGAGATCGCCGATCTTTGTCTTGATGGTGTCGCCAGTAATCAGAAAAACGGCCGCGACCGAGCGAATATCTTCTTCAATATGCTTATCTGTAGCGGAAAGAAGGGACTCGTATACCGTATCTTCAAAATTGAGCGTAGAAAAATCCTGACGATAATACCCCACCTTCACGCCCGATGCCACCGCAATACCCTTGGCGGTTCCTTTAGCGATAGATTCCAAAAGCGTGCTCTTTCCAGCTCCATTTGGCCCAGACAAAAGTAAATGAGTTTTGCGCTTTAAAGAAATGTCAACTTTCTTTACAACCGGCTTGTGATTTCTAATTGTGATAACGGATGTTATGCCAAGAATCTCCCCTACCAAATCGAGCTGCGCTTGGATCACGAAACGGCGAATGGTTCGATCTTCTTTCCGAACATCAACCTTTTCTTCTTCAAGCTCTGCCGCCTTATCTCTCATCCGTTTTGCCACCAAGCGCATTTGTCCGCCCTTCATCGCAAAAAAATTCGCCTTGTCCTTGTTCGCCTGTATCTCTTTCGCAAGTTGGGCGTTCTTCATATTTTCCCGTTCGAGCCGTTCGGCAATCTGCCGTGCGACATCAAAATAGTCGCCCGCATACTGCTCGATTTTTCTAGTAAATATATCGAGATACAGCACGCCGTGCGTAAATGCGTTCAAAAAATCGGCATCGTGCGAAATAACAATGCATGTCTTATTATAATCGATCAAAAATTGCGTCAGATGCTTAATGCCCGCGTGATCAAGATTGTTCGTCGGCTCATCGAGCAAGAGAAGATCAGGATCTTGAATGAGCGCGGAAGCCAAAAGAAGCCGCGCCTGCTGTCCTCCTGAAAAATCCTTGATAATCTTGTCATGCGAAGCGTGAAGATTGACTGCCTCTAAAACCGCATCAATCTTCGGGTCGATATCATAAATTTTCTTCGAAAAACATTTTTCAAAAAATTCTCGAATAGTATAGCGAAGCTCATCGCGAGCAATGACCTGTCGAGCGATAGCAATCGTAAGATTGTCTGCGGTAATAATCCTCCCTGATTCCGGTTTTGTCTTTCGGGTAATGAGTTGAAAAATAGTACTTTTGCCTGCGCCGTTCTGACCCATTAGGGTAATCTTTGAGCTACGGCGCACGGTAAAACTAACCTCGTTTAGAATGAGTTTATTGTGACCGAATTCAAATGATACATCTTCGAACCGAAGAACAAGGTCTCCTTTGGACATGAGAAACTACAATACTTCATTTTTTGAAAAAAATAAAGGACATTTATGCTGGGTCAGAAAAAATCTCCGGAACACCCGGAGATTTTTTGATTGCCCTAAACTTTAAATCCTAAAAACGCTTTTCTTCATTCTAGTCTTTTGCAAAACACTAGAATAGCATGAGCGCGAGAAGTAAGTTTATGGCGAACATTGGAGCCGTCATTACGCTTCATAACAAGACCGGCAACGGCAAGCTTCCTGATATGATCCGAAGCATTCTCGTACCCTATTTTTAGCTTCTCGGATATATCGGCAACAGAAAGCTCGGACTGACGATTCAACAGCTCAAGAATCTTGAGTCTATTATGATTAGCAAACCCTTTTATAACCCTCTCCAATTTTCGATAATTTATTGTCATAGTAACAAAAATAAAAATAATGAAACGCTCGTATGTCCCCATGCTAGTGTTTTGCAAAACACTAGCATAAGAGTAAAGCACAGTAAACTGTTTAGTGCAACAAATTCTACTAGCCAAAAATCAAAAATCATTCACTCCACTCACTGCGTTATGGATAACAAAAAATTTTCCTTTCTTCCAACAACCCCTAATTAAATCTTATGGTCCACTCATTAATAATAAAATAAAATTTATTATTTCTTTTAATCCTCTATGCTAGTGTTTTGCAAAACACTAGCATAGAGGACAAAGAGTTTCCCAGTTCATACTTGTATTTCGATTGAAAAAGAAATAATTTTTCCAGCGACGATTCCCTCTTTTTTTTCGCACTTCGGCTTTCAGCGGTAAAAGATACGCTCCCGCTTTTTTGTCTGGGAATATCGATGTCTTCCATGTTGTTTTACCCATCGCCACAATAACGGGAAGCGATCCCCAGCCCCGCTTCATCAGACCAAAACGAGCCGTGATCTCTGCCGACTGTTTTTTAGAAAGCATAACAAAATGCCACGCCGACTTCCCGGAATAATACAGCCACACCTTCGCTCGTATTTTGCACTGATTCAATTTCATAATTCTGCGCCACCGAAACTTGGCTGCGGGACTTGGATTCGAACCAAGATACTCGCCTTCAAAGGGCGATGTCCTACCATTAGACGATCCCGCAATATAAATACAACATAAAAAGAGTACCGCATTTGTACTCTTTTTTCAATTCACAACATTAGAAAATCGCGCAAAAATTATCTTCCCCAAGATTGTCGCCTGCTCGTACTAGAACGAAATGATCTGGATGGTCCCGGACTTCTTCCAATGCTTGGTCGGTGAGATTGACTCTGCGGTCGAGACGCAGAAATAATAGGCCGCGACGGCTGACCCTGCGGCCGCGGAACAGACAGCGGAACAATTGCGCGGGGAAGTTCGGGAAGCTTTGAAAGTGGAAGTGTAGCGCGAATCAGGCGTTCGATATCTCTAACATCATTTTTTTGATCGGGTGTCGCGAAAGAAATTGCGTGTCCAGCTCCGCCCGCTCTGCCCGTCCGCCCGATACGATGCACATAATCTTCCGGACTTTGAGGGAGATCGTAATTCACCACAAGTTCAATATTTTTCACATCAATGCCCCGCGCGGCGATATCTGTTGCAAATAAAACACGGTATTTTCCGTTTCTAAATCCTTCAAGAGCTTCCCTTCGCTGGCCGAGCGAACGATTGGAATGAATTTCCGCTGAAGTAAATCCGCGCCCGCGAACACGCGTCATAATCTTTCGCACTCCATGCTTGGTCCGTAAAAATACGAGTACGGATCCCCTATATTCTTCAAGCAATTTTTCCAAAAGCTGCGGCTTGTCCTGCTTTTCCACAAAAAAAAGCTCGTGAGTAACGCCTGATGCCATCGTTCCCGAACGGGCGATCTCTACTCGTATCGGAAGCTTCATGTGGGTTTGCGCGATTGCAACAATATCCTGTGGCATCGTTGCGGAAAAAAGCATTGTCTGCCGTTCGCGAGGAACCGCCTGAAGAATTCGTTTTAACTGAGGAGCAAAACCCATATCAAGCATGCGATCTGCCTCATCAAGCACAAGAATGCCAAGCCCGTTAAATGAAAGAGTCCTCTGCTCCAAGTGATCGATAATTCGCCCGGGAGTGCCGATAATAATATCGGGATTTTTATGAAGCTCAAAAAGCTGTTTTCGAATCGGCTCACCGCCAATGAGGACTGCCATTTTTACACAAAGAGGCGTGCCGATTCTCTGCAATGCGTGATGCACTTGAAACGCAAGCTCGCGCGTTGGAAGAACGATAAGTCCTTTTTTTCCGCGAAGAGCCGCCTGAATCATGGGAATGCCGAATGCCAATGTTTTCCCCGTGCCCGTCTGCGCGATACCGATAAGATCTTTTCCTTCTATCGCGGAAGGAATCGATTTTTCCTGGATAGGAGTTGGGATTTTAAAATTGAGCTTGTCTATTATTGCAAGGATGTTCGGCGCGATGCCAAGGTTATAAAATCCAGATGGTGTATTCATAGTCTAAACACCATACCACACATCTTGATTTTTAGATAGGGTTATGGACATTAATGACGAGCATGAGCGTTATTATACAAAATCTCCCGCACAATTGGAGCGTGCTCACGCGCATACAGACAAACGACACTATGCCGTTGCAATTTCAAACCTCGAATCTACTGGAGCGTTTCTATTGCAGTGTTTTGCAAAACACTGCAATAGAAACGCTCCATTTCAAAAATACAAAAGCGCTTTTCATTCGCTCATTCGCAACGCGAACATAACAAAAAATAATTTTAAAAACAGGTTTCTGGAAATTAGACCTACTGCGTAATTATCTTCGTCGCGAAATCTTCAGATGTTGAGCGAGGCGAAGTAAAAATTTTGAAGCATATACGGCGTATATGTTAAAAAATTTTTACAAAGCCGTAGCCGAAATCTGAAGATTGTAGCAGAAGAATAATTACGCAGTAGGTCTATTAAAAAACGGCGCCCACATCAAGGACGCCGAGCTTAACAACAAAACACAAACAAAGAACAATTTAAACAAGCGCTGAAACAACAGCGGATGCCATTTCCATCGTTGTGGCAGTTCCTCCCATATCATAGGTGCGAACGCGTCTTTCACGAATGACGCGCGCAACTGCGTTTTCTATTGCCTCGGCCTTTTCCGATTCGCCGAGCCATTCAAGCATCATTTTTGCCGCGAGAATCGTTGCCAGCGGATTTACTTTGTTCATCCCCACATACTTAGGCGCTGAACCGTGCGTCGGTTCAAACACCGCGAGATTCTCTCCGATGTTTCCCGAACAGCCAAACCCCAAACCGCCAACCATCTGCGCGCACAGATCAGAGATAATGTCGCCGTAAAGATTCGGCGCTACGAGCACATCATAATTGAACGGATTTTTCAGAAGCCACATGCACATTGCGTCAACATTCGCGTTATCAAACGCAATTTCCGGATACTCTTTCGCAACAGATTTCGCAATTTCAAGGAAAAGTCCGTCCGTCGCGCGAACAACATTTGCCTTATCAATGACTGTCACTTTTTTCCGCTTGTGTGCCCGCGCGTACTCGAATGCCGCGCGAACAATCCGCTCCGAACCTTTTTTTGTGTTTATCTTGCACGAGATTGCGTATTCGTCTCCGGCAAGATCTTTGAACGGCGCAAAGTTTTTTGACAATTTTGTGAGCACTCTCACAAGTTCGTCCGGCACATACGAGAATTCAACCCCCACATAAAGGTCTTCCGTGTTCTCGCGAAACACCATAAGATCAATGCCCTCTCTATAGTTCGCGCTGTTTCCGAGATACGCCTTACACGGGCGAAGACATATATACAAATCAAAAAACTGACGCATTCGCACGATTGGCGAACGATATACGAATCCTCTTCCTTTAAGATCCGCGGAAAGACATTCCTCTGCCGCTTGCGCCGGCTTTGAGGTAATCGCGCCAAAAAGCGCGGCATCGACATTTTTCAAAAGCTCGATTGTCCTTTCCGGAAAAGCATCGCCCTCACTTTTCCAAAATTCCCAGCCAATATCGCCGTGAATATACTCCGCCTTAAATCCAACCGCATCAAGAACGACGCGCGCGGCGTTGCATACTTCTGGTCCAATGCCATCTCCGGGAAGCCACCCAATACGATATGATTGTTTTGCGATTCTGTTTTTTAATCCATTCATGATTCCGCTCCTCTCTCTGCGTTCATCAAAATAGAGCGCGTATACGCGATAAGACCCCCCGCTTCCATGACCGCTCTTCGCGCTTCCGGAAGAGGCGTAATCGCATACTCTGCGCCAGTTGATTCATTCACCACAACAGCGCGCTGTATTGCAAGAACATCTCCTTCATTCGCATCGATATCCGGACACACAACGACCACAAGTCCAAGATTAATTGCGTTTTGAAGAAAAATACGCGCGATTCCTCTTGCTACGACTATGAGCCCATGACCATGCACGGCAGACACTGCTTGCTCGCGCGATGATCCGCACCCAAAGTTTTTGCCCGCCAAAAGAACGCTCCCACCCGAAATTAATCCGTCGACAATCCGCTTATTAAACTCCGTGAAATCGGCAAACGCATACTTCGGCGTTTCAGACGGAAGTACGGTCGCCATAAAACGCCCCGGATAAATAATATCCGTAGAAATGTCATCGCCAAGTTTCAGCACGACGGGACAGTGTCCGCGCGCGTGTGATGATATTCCTTGAAAAGGGTAGCTTTTGAGAATGAGCATGCTTATACAAAAAACGATTAAAACAAAAATCATGATATTCATGCCATCCTCCTACATGGCCTCGTGATAACTCCCGTAAGCGCGCTTGCCGCGGCAACCGCAGGAGAACAC
>CAYIPF010000015.1:0-12252 GCA_964365285.1 uncultured Candidatus Saccharibacteria bacterium
TTTTCATTGTTAAGTTTCAATGTTCAGTAGTCTAATTGTAAAAGATAACTTATGGAAAGTCAAGCACCAAAAAAGCTAGTAAAAATAGCAAAGATTACGGTTGATAGAAACCTTTGTATTGGCGCGGCATCGTGCGTTGCTGTTGCGCCCGGCGTGTTTGAACTGGATAATGAAAATAAAGCGGTTATTTTGAAGGCAGACGGTACAGTGGATTCTGGGCCCGTTGAATACGGCGTGCTTCGGGATAAAGCCGATATGGATATGATTTTATTGGCAGCGCAATCGTGTCCTACGCGCGCGATTATTTTACACGATGAGGAAGGAAAACAACTATATCCATAATATAAGTTCAATTATCAATTTCAAATTTTCATTAAATTTTCAACGAATCAATGAATTAAAATTATCCGCCACTGGCGGAAAAATTGGAAATTGAGAATTTAACATATGTCAAAAGAAATAAAACCATTGCAATATAAAACTCTTGAAGGTTTATCGGAAAAGCAATTAAGCGAGCATCACGATGTTCTTTATGTTGGATATGTGAAAAAGTGGAACGAGATCCAAGAAAAATTAAAAAGCGCTGACCGGGCTGCGGCAAACGGCACATACAGCGAATTTGGGGAACTAAAGCGCGAAGAAACATTCGCAATGAATGGCATCAAGCTCCATGAAGGATATTTTGATAATATGATTCCTGCGTACAAGCAGGAGTTTTCGGAGCCG
This sequence comes from uncultured Candidatus Saccharibacteria bacterium, assembly GCA_964365285.1. Taxonomy (GTDB): domain Bacteria; phylum Patescibacteriota; class Minisyncoccia; order Sungbacterales; family JBBTQR01; genus JBBTQR01. Next base: position 727 of record CAYIPF010000015.1, read on the forward strand.
TCTGGGAAAACAAAAGAGCTTATGGAGCGCGACTTCGGATCGTACGAAAAATGGCAGGAGGATTTTAAGGCATTGGGCGTTGCCGCGCGAGGGTGGGTTGTTCTTGCGTATGACCTTGATGAAAAACGGCTCTATAATTATCTCTGCGATTCGCATAATCAGGGAGGCGTATGGAACTCTGTCGCGCTTCTCATTATGGATGTGTATGAACACGCGTATTTTTTGGACTATGCAACCGCACGGAAAGCATACATTGAAGTGTTTTTCAAAAATATCAACTGGATGCATGTTGATGCTCTTATCAGTAAACATAAACTGGATTAACTAATGACCGCTACACACGCTCAAAAAAACATCATGCGGGCGGAGATTGAAAAAGTTTTGCAAAAAGTTCGTCCGATGCTCGCTTTGCATAAAGGCAATGTTGAGTTTGTTGATTTCAAAGACGGCGTCGTGTATGTTAAGCTTTTAGGAACTTGCCATGGGTGCGCGTTATCGCAATTAACGCTCAAGGCGGGGATTGAAGAACTACTCAAAGATTCAATTCATGGAATAAAAAGCGTTGAAGCGGTTAATCAGGGATCGGTTACCCATGGACCGCCAATGCGTTAGCTGGTAGCTGTTAGAATAATTTTTAGATTTTAAATTTCAGTTTTGAAATCGCGGGAAAGAAAATTACACAAAAAATATCACGGTTTCGATTGGCATAGGGCGTAAAGCCTATTGCTATATTCTATAACTCTTGTCAAGTGTTGCGCGAGGTGATATAATAAAAAATACAGATTTACTAAATATTAAAAGCTGTTCCATATGCCTCCATTCAATAATTTCACTATCAAAGCGCAGGAAGTGCTCAAAAAGGCGCATGATTTTGCCATGGAACGGGGACACACGCAGATTGACGCGATGCATCTTTTGGCCGCTCTCGTGATGCAGGAAGAGGGGGTTGTTGAGTCGATTTTTGAACGATTAGAAGTTGAAATTCCGCGATTGGCGGATAAGATTTTGGATATTTTAGATTCAATGCCGCGGGGAGCGACTGTGAGCCCCATTGGACAGATTTTTTTGACGCAGGAATTGGCGCGCGCGATGGATCAGGCGCAGAAAGAAGCGAGTGCTTTGAAAGACGAATATATCTCAACCGAGCATTTGCTTTTGTCATTGACCGAGGTAGCGAGCAAGGCGCGGGATCTTCTTTCCGGTGCGCGTATTAATCGTGAGGGGATTTTACGCGCATTGGAGCATCTTCGCGGGGGTCAGCGAATTACTGATGCGGAACCAGAATCAAAGTATGCAGTTTTAGAAAAGTACGCGAAGAATTTAACTCGCATGGCACGGGAAGAAAAACTTGACCCTGTTATCGGCAGAGATGAAGAAGTCAGACGGTTGATGCAGATTCTTTCGCGCCGTACAAAAAATAATCCGGTGCTTATTGGAGAAGCGGGCGTTGGAAAAACGGCGATTGTTGAGGGGTTGGCGCAGAAAATTATTTCCGGCGATATTCCGGAGACATTAAAAAACAAAGAGCTGTTGTCGCTTGATTTGGGAGCGCTCATTGCCGGAACAAAATATCGCGGTGAGTTTGAAGACCGTATGAAAGCGGTTATGCGCGAGATTGAGCGATCAAAAGGCGGTATCATTCTTTTTATTGATGAATTGCACACGATTGTCGGCGCAGGAGCAGCTGAAGGCGCCATTGACGCGTCAAATCTTTTAAAACCGCCGTTAGCTCGCGGCGAATTGCATGCGATCGGCGCTACCACATTGAGGGAATATCATAAATACATTGAAAAGGATATGGCGTTAGCGCGTCGTTTTCAGCCGGTGTATGTTGATGAACCGTCAATTGACGAGACAATCATGATTTTGCATGGTTTGAAACAGCGTTATGAATCTCATCATGGAGTCAAAATCAGCGATGGAGCGGTGATTGCTGCGGCGAACCTTTCAAGTCGCTATATTGCGGATCGGTTTCTTCCGGACAAGGCGGTTGACTTGATTGATGAGGCGGCCTCCTCGGTGCGCTTGGAGATTGATTCGACTCCGAAGGAACTTGATAACTATAAAAAAGAAATTTTACATTTTGAAATTGAGAAGCAGGGGCTGAAATCAAAACAGTCCGGTAAAAAAACTATTTCCAAGGACATGAAAGCGCGCGGTATCGAGATTGATAAAGAATTAAAACGCCTTAATTCTTTGAAAGAAAAAATTGAAGCGCGTTGGACCGGGGAAAAGGGGGCGGTTTCTGATATTGGAACCTTTAAAAATACGCTTGCAGTATTAAAACAGGAATCCGAAGCGGCTGAACGCGAAGGGAGTTTTGAAAAAGTTGCCGAAATTCGCTATGGAAAAATTCCGCAGACAGAGAAAAAACTTCATGACGCCGAGGTTATCTTGCGGAAACTCCAGGGGTCACAACGCATGGTGAAGGAAGAAATTACTGAAGAGGATGTTGCTGATGTTGTTTTTCGCTGGACGGGAATTCCGGTTACAAAAATGCTTCAGGAAGAATCGGAAAAACTCGGAAATATGGAAGTCGTTCTTCGGGAACGCGTCGTGGGGCAGGATGAGGCAATCATAAAGATTGCGCACGCAATCCGCCGTTCACGCGCTGGTATTTCTGAAGAAGACCGACCTATCGGTTCATTCATATTTTTAGGACCGACGGGCGTTGGGAAGACTGAGCTTGCGCGAACACTTGCAGAATTTTTGTTCAACGATGACAAAGCGCTTTTGCGTTTTGATATGTCTGAATATATGGAACGGCACACAGTGTCAAAACTCATCGGCTCTCCGCCGGGATACATTGGGTATGAAGAAGGGGGGAAATTAACCGAGCTCGTGAAACATCGGCCGTATTCGATCGTTCTTTTCGATGAAATTGAAAAAGCTCACCATGATATATTTAATATTCTTTTACAGATTTTAGACAATGGGCACCTTACTGATTCCAAGGGCAGAACGGTGAATTTTAAAAATACTGTTATTATTATGACCTCAAATATTGGAGGCGAATATATCAAAGATATGACGCGTCTTGGGTTTGTCGCCGCATCTGATGACACGGCGCGTCACCAAGACGATCACCTGCGGGACAAAATTAAAAAGGCGCTGGAACAGCGGTTTCGTCCTGAATTTTTGAATCGCATTGACGAGGCAATTATTTTTAATCGTCTATCGGACAGCGCGCTTATACAGATTGTTGATATTCAACTTCAGAATTTTATGAAGCGCGTTCTTAAAAAGAATATCCGTTTTTCGTTTACCGTTGATGCAAAAAAACTTCTTGCTGAAAAGGGGTATGACGCGAATTATGGAGCGCGTCCTCTTAAACGCGCTATTCAATCTCTTATTTTGAACCCGTTAGCTGAAGATATTATTGCGCGGCGCGTTCTCTCGGGGGATGCAATCGCCATTGACGCGAAAAATGGAGAATTGATATTTTTGAAGGGTGGCAAGCTATACCGCGAGATTGAGGAGAAACGAAAAAAAGAGCGAATGTCTACGCTTGTAAAAAGTAATTAAAAACACCCTCATTAGATCATAATCTGTCTTGCGGGGTGTTTTTAATTTGACGAGAGCGTGATATACTGAAAGCGCATATCCCATACATTCCGTAAGATCATATAATAATCCTCATGTTTGATGTTATCACCATAGGAACGGCAACGAAAGACATCGTTCTTAAAAGCTCGCATTTTAAAATTCTCCATTCCAAACGAGGACCAGTTAAGGATTATGAAATTGTTCCTATTGGCTCTATCGTTGATGTCGGAGATGTTTTTTTTTCCACTGGTGGCACCGCCATAAATGCGGCAGCGACATTCGCGCGGCAAGGTTTTCAGACGAGTATTGTGACCCGCGTTGGAAATGATTCTTCTGCGGACGATGTTCGTCGTGATTGTACGCGCGAGGGGGTAGATATTACGCGCGTTATTGTTGATGGAAGTTACGCAACCGCTCATTCAATTATTCTTTTGCATAATTCCGGCGAGCGGACAATTTTTGCGCATAAAGGCGCGTGTCAGCATTGGGAGCCACGCGATTTCCATAGAAAAGCGCTCGATGCGCGGTGGTTTTATATCGGATCTCTCGGAGGGAATTTTGAAGCGCTTGAAGAAATTATCGCAATTGCGCGGAAACACAATATTCGTGTTGCAATGAACCTGGGGCCAGAGGAATTACGGCTTCCTCACAAACTTGTTCCGCATCTTTTTTCAATTGATGTTTTAATAATGAATCGCGAAGAGGGAGCGCTTTTGACCGGTGTGTCCGTTGAAAATGAAAGTGAGATTTTTAAACGCATCGATGAATTGGAACCTGGGATTTTTGTGCTTACTGATGGCGCGAAAGGAGCGTGGGTTTCTGATGGTGCACGAAGATATAAGGCGGGGATTTATGATGAACGATCGATTGTTGATCGCACGGGAGTTGGAGATGCGTTTGGATCAGGGTTTGTATCTGGTATTATGAGGAGGTTAAACGAAAAATCGCGCGTGAGCGAAAACAATGCAACAGTTCGCGATCTTGAGCCGTCTGATATCGCGTATGCAATTCGTTTAGGGAGCGCGAACGCAACGGCGTGCATTGAAGGTGTTGGCGCAAAACACGGGCTTTTAACCCGTCACCAATTTGAGAAAGGGCTTCATTGGCACGGGCTTGAAATACGAATGGGGGATATTGCGCATAAAAACATTTAAAATGAAAAACAACCAGAAAAAATTTGATTTTGTCGCTATTGGCGATATTACGACAGATGCTTTTATCCGTATTAAAGAAGCAAATATTTCGTGCGATGTTAATCGCGAAAAATGCATGATTTGTATGCGCTTTGCGGATAAAATTCCATACGATTTTGTTAAAATTGTTCCGGCGGTTGGAAATAGTGCGAACGCGGCGGTTTCCGCGGTGCGCTTAGGACTTTCATCGGCGCTTATTTCCGATGTCGGAGATGATTATCAGGGCGCGGAATGTATCGAAGGGCTTAAAAAGAGCGGGGTTATAACGGATTTTGTGCGCGTGCATTCTGATAAAAAAACGAATTATCATTTCGTGCTGTGGTTTGAGGATGAACGGACGATTTTAATCAAGCATGAAAATTTTAATTATGATGGAATTCCTGAGGCAATAGACGCGCCAAAGTGGATATATTTAAGCTCGTTGGGGGAGCAATCAACGCTTTTTCATTCGCGCATCGCTAAGTTTCTTCATGATCATCTGGAAGTAAATCTCGCTTTTCAGCCGGGCACATTTCAGATGCGTTTGGGGAAAGAAAAGCTTGCTGATATTTATACATACGCGAAAGTTTTTGTTTGTAATGTTGCCGAGGCGCAAAAGGTTTTAATGACGCAGGAATCTGATGTAAAAAAATTAATGAAATCGCTTTCCGAACTTGGACCGAAGATTGTTTTGGTGACGGATGGACCCAAAGGCGCGTACGCGTATGATAGAACGGATTATTGGTTTATGCCTCCATATCCAGATCCAAAACCACCCTATGAACGCACGGGTGCCGGAGACGCGTTTTCTTCCACATTTGTATCCGCTTTAGCGCTTGGCAAATCCGTGCCGGAAGCGCTTATGTGGGCTCCGATAAATTCAATGTCCGTGGTACAATATGTCGGCGCACAGGAAGGATTATTGACGCGCGAGAAATTGGAGGAATATTTGGCGAATGCGCCCGCGGAATATAAACCGGAGAAAATATAAATTATTAAAATGTTTTCATTTTTTAAAAAACAAAATCAGGTATTGGCAGAAAGGCCGACTCATTCAGAGCTTGGCGATACAGAACAGAGAACCCCAAAGGCGGGATACCTTTTGCTGTTAGTGATGGTTATTGCGTCTTTGATGTTCGGATGGCGCGCTCTTGATGATGTGAGCAATGTTCCTTTGCGACCACAAATTCTTTCACAATGCGCGAATGAATTTTTATTTGTTGACTGGGAAGATGTTGGGCGATTTTCGTACTATCAATATGCCGAACCGGCATATTTTGACGACAGTTTTCCCGCTTCGTATGACCGTTCACTCGCTTCGCTCAACGGTCTCAATGGTCCATACTATCCGCGAAAAGAAAAGTCGCAATGCGCGTTTTCAGCGCTAGAGGTGAAATATGGAATTCCCAAAGCGTATGAAAAACGATATGCGATAAACCTTAATCTTCAAAATCTTCAGCTTGAACTTCAACAAACCGATAATTCCATCGTTGATTTTGAACGGCAATATAATTTAGGGCTTCAGGAAAAAATCGCCGAAGAGCAGAGACGGCTTTATCCCATTGGCGCAATTCAACAACAGTTGGAGCCTTTGCGAAAGAAAAAAGCGGAACTTGAAATTCAGATTGACCGCTTGCGCGGAGAAATGCGCCCTTTTGATGATGGTTTGAAAGCGCAGTATGCCAAACTTATTCCAGAATTCCGAAATCAATGGCGCTGGTATGAATTTAAAGTATTTCTTCTCCAAGTTGTTTTTGTGGCGCCGTTCTTTCTTTTTGTGTTTTTTGCGTATCGCCGTCTTCTTCTGCGCAAAAGCCCCTATGCGATTATTTTTACCGCACTGTTGTTTGTTGCTTCGGTGTTTGCGCTGAGGATTTTTATCGCATGGTTTTGGAATTTATTTTTAGCGCGCGTTATTCAGGCGTTGTGGACATTTATTCAGAGCGTCGCACTTTTAAAAAGCTTGGTTTTTTACGGAGGAATGCTGGCGTCCATCGTTGTGTTTGGCGGGGCGGTGTACCTTTTGCAAAAACATATTTTTGATCCGAAACGAACGGCGCTTCGCGCTCTAAAACACAACAAGTGTCCGCAGTGCGAGTTTTCGCTTGATATGTCTGTAGAATTTTGTCCGAATTGCTCGCGTCGTATTCGTAAAAAGTGCGTGAAATGTGGCAATATGCGTTTTGTTGATTTTTTAACCTGTCCGCATTGCGGTTCTTCGCCTTTGGCGGAAAAAAATAGACCCACTGATTAAAGATTTTCCGTCGGTAAAACTCAAGAATTTTGAGCGAAACGAGATGAAAATTTTGAGGCATATACAGCGTATCTGGTGAGGAATTTTCATAAAGTTGTGACCGAGCGCGAACGAGGAAATACTGAGCGCAGTAGCGCGAATGTGCAGCCGAAATTATTGGGTTGTAACAGGAAACATCTTTAATCGGTGGGTCTAATACATGAAACACGAAACACTCGAAGAAATTTTAAAAAACGCGTCGCGCGAGCATTTTGCTATTGGTCACTTCAATATTTCAACTCTTGAACTTTTGCAGGGGATTGTTGACGCGGTGAGAAAAACAAAAACTCCGGTTATGATCGGGCTTTCTGAGGGTGAACGAAAACATATTGGACTTTCACGCGCCGTGTGTCTTATAAAAACTTATGAATCGGAATTGGGTATTCCGCTTTTTTTGAACGCCGACCACTCAAAGTCGGTGGAATCCGCATGCGCGGCGGCAGACGCTGGATTTAATTCCATTCATATTGACGCATCCGAACATCCATATGAAAAAAACATTGAAATGACGCGCGCGGTTGTGCGTCATGTACAAAAGATTTCTTCGGATACCTCGGTAGAAGGCGAACTTGGATTTGTTCCCGGAGAATCAAAAGTAGGCGATTATGAGGTAAAAATTGATGAATCATTGTATACGAATCCAGACGCGGTCGCTGATTTTATTGAAAAGACGGGAATTAATCGTTTGGCAATTTTTGTGGGAAATGTTCATGGTCTTAATAAAAACGAGCCAAAACTTGATATTGAGCGGATCCGTGCTATTCGAAAAAATGTTCCGAAGTCCGTTGCGCTTGTATTGCATGCTGGCTCCGGCATTGTGCGTGATGATATTGATCGCGCGATTGTTGGTGGAATAGCAAATATTCATATCAGCACCGAATTGCGAGTCGCGTTTTCTGATGGTTTACGGAACGCATTGGCGGAAAATCCAAAAGAAACAGCACCACATAAATTCTTGCAAAACTCTATTTACCGTGTTTCTGACATTGTAGAAGAAAAAATAATTGCCTTTAGGAGGGGGTATGGGGTATAATATGGGGTATTATGGTGGGCAGAAAAAGATCAAAAATCATGATTGAAATTTTAGAATTACTAAAAGTCACAAGCTGTAAGTTTCAGCTGAAGGCGGATCCGCCTTCAGCTGAAAAAGCTACCTTTGGCTTTACAATCGTTGAACTTCTCGTTGTTCTCGCAATCGCTTCGATGCTACTTGCGTTGATTTTTGTTAATTTTCGTGAGGTGCGCGTTAGTTCTCGGAATACGGAGCGTGTACAAACCATTTCCGCGATTCAAAACGCACTCGCCCTCTTTCACACATCAAATTTCTATTATCCTGGAACAGTTGGAACAAACGGGTCCGCGGTGACTCTTTTAAGCCAGCTTGTTTCACTTGGATATATTCCGATAATTAAGAACGATCCTCTTGGTGCTGTGTGGGACGAATATTACTATTGTCCTGGTGATAATTCAGGCGGTCCGCAGGCGTATGTCGTTAGGACTAAACTGGAACAGGAAAAAGGAAATAATCCCGCGATTCTTTCTTCTGATGTTGATGGGACGGTATACGGATGCGATTGTTCCGACACAAGCCAGTATTATTGCGTTGGTCAGTAATTTTAGAAATTTGATTAGATCTACTGTGTAATTATTTTCGTGCAAAAAGTCTTTGTCACCAGAAAAATTCCAGAGCGGGGCATTCAACTTCTCAACGAGAAGGGGTTTTCCGTTTTGGTAAGTCCTTTTGATCGTGTGTTGAGTAAAAACGAGATCATAGAAATGGGGAAGGGTGCCGACGCGCTTCTCTGCCTCTTAACGGATAAAATTGACGGCAGTGTTTTAGACGGGATTGGGAATCAACTCAAAATCGTTGCTAATTATGCTGTTGGGTTTGATAATCTTGATTTGAAAGCGCTTAGCGAGCGTGGGATTATTGCCACAAATACCCCGGGGGTTTTGACAGATACGGTGGCGGAGCACGCATTTTCTTTGATGCTCGCAATTGCGCACCGTATTTCTGAATCAGATCGTTTTACTCGCGCGGGGAAATATATCGGCTGGCAGCCGTTGCTTTTACTGGGACAGGATGTTTCCGGAAAAACATTGGGAATCTTGGGACTTGGAAGAATAGGTTCGCGTGTTGCGCATCACGCGGTTTTGGGTTTTGATATGCGTGTTTTATATTATGATGTAAAAAGAAACGAAGAATTTGAAAAAGAGTTTGGGGCGGTTTTTGCTTCAACGCCCGAAGAACTTCTTCAGAAGAGCGATTTTGTATCGGTGCATGTTCCTCTTTTGCCTGCCACGAAGCATTTGATTAATGCCCAACGGCTTGCAATGATGAAGCCAACGGCATATTTGGTGAACACATCTCGAGGGCCTGTTATTGACGAAGTAGCACTTGTTGATGCTTTGAAGCGGGGAATTATTCGCGGAGCGGCGCTTGATGTTTTTGAAAATGAACCAACGCTTGCCCCCGGTCTTTCGGAGCTTGAAAATGTCATTTTAACCCCTCATACCGCTTCTGCCACTGAAGAGACGCGCGCTAAAATGTCTACATTAGCGGCAGAAAACATTATTGCGTTTTTTGAAGGCAAAACACCCCCAAATGTTATTAAAATGGCATAGGGCTTGAATTTTTTTTTGTTTTTGATAGGATGCATGCTTCAGATAAAATAATAGTATTTTTTATGTTAACGCTTAACGCTACAGCACGAACTGAAAAGAAAAAACGAGTAAAGGTTATTCGCAGGGCGGGTCTTTTGCCGGGCGTTGTATATGGTCCAAAAATCGAAAACGAGCCGATTTCAATCTCTTTAAAAGAATTTGAAAAGGCGTATAAAATGGCCGGCGAATCAACGCTAGTTCAATTGGCATTAGGCGCAAAGAAAATCCAAGTCATTATTCAAGAAATTAAGCGTGATCCTAGAACGCTGGCGCCCATTCACGCTGATTTTTACGCGGTTAACCTGAAGAAGCAAATTCGAACAAAAGTTCCGATTGTTTTCGTCGGAGAATCCCAAGCAGTCAAAGACGGCGCCATCCTCGTTAAGGTTATGAAAGAAATTGAAGTCGAAGCGTTTCCTCAAGACCTCCCTCATGAAATTTCCGTTTCTATCGAATCTCTCGTAAATATCGGAGATCGGTTCGCTGTCTCTTCGCTGAATGTTCCAAAAGGCGTTCGTATACGGGCGGAGGCTTACGATACGATTGCTATTATTGAGGCTCCGCGCGCTGAAGAGGAACTTGTCGCGCCAGTCGTTGCTGAAGTTGCCGAAGTAAAGACTGAACAGGAAATTAAAAAAGCTGCCGCAGAAGTAAAGAAAAAAGAAGAAGACATTGCTGCGGAAGGGAAGTAATTTTTTGATATTATATTCAATAGTAAACATAAAAACGCTCTTATTCGGAGCGTTTTTATGTTTAGGGTATTCGTGGTAGAATATAAAATATGTATCGCGTGCGGTTTTTGAGAAATGTCGTATTGTCACTTTGTTTTTTCGGAATCGCTGTTCCGTTTTTTTCATATGGGCAAACCGCCGATGATCAGAAAGCGACTATTCAAGAGCAGATGGAGGCACTGCAAAAAGAAATTGATGGCTTGGACCAAAAGATCGAGTTGTCTCAAAAAGAAAAGCAAACTCTCACGCGGGAACTTGAAATTTCAAATACCGAGATTAAAAAGCGCCAGCTCGAAGTAAAGAAACTCTCGCTTGCCATCGCAGACGCTGATCGAGAAATTAAGCAGAAAGATACCGCTATTTACGCGATAACAGCGCGCATCGTAAAAATTCGAGGCGAGCTTGCTGAAAGCATCGCGCTGCTGTATCGAAAGCAGTCATCAACGATTCTGGAGGCATTTTTACAGTATTCAAGTCTAAGTGAATTTTTTTATTCAATAGATAGCATTGAAACAATACAAGCGGAGATTAAGGGCTCACTTGATGAATTGAGGGTTGCAAGAAAAGAAGAAGAAAGCGCAAAAATTGATCTCGAGGACTTCAAAGAAGAGCAGACATCACTTAAATCTCTTCAGGAGCTTGAAAAAAGAGTTATCGAGAGAAATAAAAAAGAAAAAGACGAAATTCTAAAACTCACCAAGGGAAAGGAGGCGCTTTTTCAGTCAATTCTCTCGCAAAAGAAAAAAAATCTCGCGTCTTTAAAGAGCCAGCTTTTTTATCTCGAACGAACTGGCGTTTCGGCGGAAGACGCGCTTAAGTACGCAAAACTCGCCGCGGATCGCGCAGGGATTAGAGTTTCGTTTCTTTTGGCTCTTCTCGAAGTTGAAACTGGACGACAATATGAAAATGGCGTTATTACAGCGGGTACTCACATTGGAACGGGCAATTGGAAGGCTGATTTATATGATTGTTATGTTCGTCTTGGAAAGCGGTCAACTGCTGAAAATCAAAAAACTGCCTTTTTTAAAATTACTGATGCGTTAGGATTTGATCCAGATAAAATGCCCGTTTCCAGGCGCTATAGCAATGGCGCCGGATGCGGAGGCGCTATGGGACCCGC
>CAYIPF010000016.1:0-11750 GCA_964365285.1 uncultured Candidatus Saccharibacteria bacterium
CTATGGGATTGATCTAAATTATATTTATTGGATTCTTTCAACGCCGATTCAATTTATTATCGCGTGGCCGTTTTATCGCAGTTCGTTTACCGCAATCCGTGTCGGCTCGGCAAATATGGATGTGCTTGTCGTTCTTGGAACTTCCGCGGCGTATTTTTACAGCATGATCGGGTTTTTGTGGTTTAACATTGACCATCCGTTCTGGGAATCTTCCGCAGCACTTCTCTCGTTTATTCTTTTGGGACGATATATTGAAGTGTTGGCAAAGGGCAGAGCGTCAGCGGCGATCAAAGAGCTTTTAAAACTTGAAGCGAAAGAGGCGCATGTCATTCGTGGTGGCGTTGAAGTGACCATTCCTCTTGATAAAATTGTTTCCGGAGATGTTATCGTGGTTCGCCCCGGTGAAAAAATTCCTGTTGACGGAATTATCGTGGAAGGCAAATCGCATTTTGACGAAAAGGTTGTGACGGGAGAATCAATGCCTGTTGGCAAAGGCGTTGGCGATGAAATTATCGGAGCAACAATAAATCAGGAGGGCTTTATTAAATTCAAAGCAACGAAAGTCGGTAAAGATACGCTTTTAAATCAGATTATCCGTATGGTGGAAGAAGCGCAGGCATCTCGCGCGCCGATTCAGAATCTCGTTGATAAAATTAGCGAGTATTTTGTGCCTGCGGTCGTCGTTCTTGCGGTGCTTGTGTTTGTCGGATGGTACTTGATTGCGGCGTTGCCGTTTCGTACGGGGCTTATTCGCATGATCGCGGTTTTGGTTATTTCGTGTCCGTGCGCGATGGGACTTGCTACGCCTACCGCGCTTGTCGTCGGTATCGGACGGGCGGCAAAGTTTGGCATTATTTTGAAGGGAGGCGAAGCGCTGGAGAAGGCGTATAAAGTAAACACGATAGCAATGGACAAGACCGGAACGCTTACCATCGGCAAGCCGGTTGTGACTGATTTTGTAATGCTCTCAACGGATACTGATGTGAATAAAGCGGTGAAATATGCGGGGTCGGTTGAAACAGGATCGGAGCATCCGCTCGCGCGATCAGTCGTTGAATACGCGAAATCAAAAGGATCATTGATGGAGCCAAAAAATATGGAAGCGGTTCCCGGATATGGCGTTCATGGAACGATAGACGGAACGGAAGTATTTGTCGGCAATCAAAATTATATGACGAAGCTCGGAATTGACACCGCGCAATTTGAAATAAAGCTCGATGAACTTCAGAGTCAAGCAAAGACAGCGGTATTTTTAGCGTTTGGAAAAACTCCTATAGCGCTTATGGCATTGCGCGATGAAATAAAGCCGTATGCGAGAGAATCCATTGCGGAATTAAAACGAATGAAGAAAGAGATTGTTATGATTACAGGCGACAATCCAAAAACCGCCGCGGCAATCGCGAAAGAATTGGGGATTGATCGCGTGTTGGCGCAAGTTCTCCCGCAAGACAAAGCCGAAGTAATCAAAAAACTTCAGCAGGAAGGAAAGAGTGTCGCGATGGTCGGAGACGGCATCAATGATTCTCCCGCGTTGGCACAAGCGGATATCGGTATTGCAATGGGTTCTGGAACGGATGTCGCCATGCAGACAGGGCAGATCGTGCTTGTAAAAGACGATCTTCGCGATGTCGTTACTTCAATTCAGCTTTCTAAAAAAACAATCCGCAAGGTATGGCAAAATCTTTTTTGGGCGTTTGTGTATAATGTGGTTGCTATTCCAATCGCCGGTGGAATTCATCTTTTATTTACGCAAGCGTCTTTGGGTGTTCCGGCGCAATGGGTTCTTTCTTCCGCGCAAGCGATGGGACAGTTCTGGGGGCAGGTGTTTCTTAATTTCTCGCAAGCAACGCTCCGTCCGGAAATCGCCGGGTTTGCGATGGCGTTTTCATCAATCTCCGTTGTTATGAATTCTTTGTTGCTCAAACGCTACATTCCTCCGATGGAGAGGGAAATGGCGTAATTTCAGAGTTTCGAATTGTATAACCGCATCTCATTATTTCAGATTATACAACCGCCTCTCATTTTTATCGGCTAATTCGTGCGAATATGCGAATAGTTGAGCTGGAATGCGCATAAAAATTAAACAAATAATAGCCCCACTGATTAAAGATATTTCCTGTTAAAACTCCATAATTTTGGCTACAACTTTATGAAAATTTATCAGCAGATACGCTGTATATGCCTCAAAATTTTCATCTCGTCTCGCTCAAAATTCTTGAGTTTCACCGACGGAAAATCTTTAATCAGTGGGTCTAATGTATGGAAAAACTTGAAATAAAAATTGAAGGAATGCACTGCGGGGGGTGCGCCACGGGGATTCAGATGATTACTTCGCAGATTGACGGGGTGAAGTCATCGTTTGTGGATTATGACGGTAAAAAGGGCGTCGTTGAATTTGACTCGTCAAAAACATCGAAAGAGGCGATTTTTAAGGCGATTGAAGAGCTTGGATATAAGCCGTCATAATTTTTTAGATTTTTTGTGTGCGTTGACCATATTGCGATATTGTCCGCGCACACCCTACTCCAATGTTCTTAAGAATATTGGAGTAGGGTGTGCAAAAGAAAAACCGAGCATGTAATTCATTATATGCTCGGTTAAAATCGCATTCCAATGCCTATAAGCACTGAATCGTATCCCGGATTAGTTCCGAGGATTTTGTTATCTCCAAATCCGTTTATGCCAAACTCTCTGCCATTTGAACTGTGATTATAGCTCGCTGATATAAAAACAGAATCTCGCATGATGTCTCTTCGGACGGTGAGCCCCAAGTCATATGTTCCGCGCGTTTGTCCGTTATGCCACCACGCCGTATCCGCTCCCGGTCTGCCAATAGAATACGCAACCCCAGTATTTACAAGAATTTGCCATTTGTTAAGGCGATATCCGGCGACAACGCCTCCCGCAATTTGCGGGATTGAACCTAAATATGCCGCTTTTACATATGGTCCGATAGCGAACTGGTGAGTGGTATCGGCGTTTGTCCATATTGGAATCAGAAAATCAGCAAAAATTTGCGGGTTAAATTCTAATTTTGCGTGAGACGACGCGTCGCGAATAACACAGCTTCCGCAAACCGCCCCACCGCCTAGACGAAGTTCAAATTCTTTTATGAGCGTTTTTTCATGTAGCTCTTCTGCCCATATATTTCCGATAGGCGCAAAAAAGAGCAAAAAGCTTATGGCAATTGCCGTTTTTTTCATACCACCTCTTTTTGTAAATGTTCTTCTTTTTATAGAGGTACTCCTTTTTTAATTTTCGTCAATTTGCTTTTGTGGGCAAGTTGTATTTTACTAAAAAGCACAGGCTCTTTCACAAACGAGGCGTCTATGAAAGTCGTTATTTTGGCGGTTGAATGGTTTGTTGAAACGCTTGGAAATAAGGTATATCGTATGACATGGTTTTTGTTGGCGCCAGTTCTTTTTCCTTTCATAAAAATTATCGGAAAAAAGAATTTGAAAAGGCATTCCTGTTCTGGTGGGGGACTTATTATTGTCGCCAATCACATCGCGTATCTTGATATTCCGATTATTGGATTGCTTTTTTCACCGAACGCCAATATACATTTTTTCGGGAAAAAAGAACTTTTAGATATTCCTATTCTGAAAACAGTCTTTAAACACGGCAATATGATTTCCGTTGATCGCGAGCATCCTGTGTCCGCGATTAACATTCGCGCATTTAAACGGGCGATCTCTGTTTTGAAACTGGGCGGTATCATTTGCATTTTCATGCAAGGAGGGATCGGTCGCGCTGACACAAAGGACAGCCCAATTCGCCTCGCTCAAAAAACCGGAGCGATGATTTTGCCGATTCATCTCGCGCAGAAAACCATGATTCATTTTGACGCGTATGGAAATGTAGACATCGGACCGTACACGGCAATTATCGGAGAAAAAACATTTTGGCGCGATCTTGGCAATGAATCATCAGATGTTCTCGCGGAAAAGCTTTGGAAAAAAATCATTGAATTAAAATAATCATCCCGCTTTATAAAGTTTATAAAGCGGGATTTCTTCATCCCATCGCGTTTTTTGGGGCGGGGAGTCTTTCTATAAATCCAGCCGGTTTTCCAACGCGCGTCGTTATTTTTTCGTGTCCGTGGCCCGTGCGCAAAGAAACGATTTCTGTTTGCACGGCGTCGTATATGCGAATTCGCCCTCAATCAACGGTCGTTCATGCAAAAATCGGCGGGCATTATGTCAATTCCATTCTCGCTCTTAATTACGCTCAAAAAAATAATTTTGATGAGGTTGTTTTTTTAGATGATAGGGGATTTGTCACTGAAGGCGCTGTTACGATATTGTTCACGGCAGAATAGCGCAATATAAGAAATGGCTTGATTGATAAAGCTTCGTTGAATCGAGTTTGTTTTTATGATACGCTTGAAAAATGACCCTTGAAACCGATAGTTTGCTTGCGTGTTCGCATCCCGTTGAGGCGAAACTTATATAATGAAAAAAAATATTTTTGAACCAAACTTAATGCAGAAGCCGCTTATTTTGAATCCTAAAAACCGCTCCGATGCGCGGCAGTTGAACGCGCTTTTTCGTAACAAATCAACGCATATCATTGACGAATTTTTAAAACAAAAAGAAGAGCTTCTTCTGATAAAAAATCCAAAACTTCTTAAAGAAGGGAAAAGACCGTCATGTACGGCAAAGGCGCGCGAAGGCAGATGGATTTATTTTTCATGGAGAAATTCGCTTGTTCGCTGTCTTTCTGAGAATGAATATCAGCTCGTTCGGACATCGCGGAATCATAATCTGATTACCAAAACCGAGCAGAAAAAATTTGAAAATGCCGTTATTGGCATCGCCGGATTAAATGTTGGAAATCCGGTCGCCGTATGTTTGGCTCTTGAAAGCGGATCGCGAAAACTCATGAAACTTGCTGACAATGACTTTTTATCGCTTTCAAATTTTAATCGCTTTCGCGCGGGACTTCCTGATCTTGGCAAGAATAAAGCGATTCTTACCGCCGAGCAAATTTGGGAAATTGACCCATACGCGCGATTGGAAATCCTGCCGAAGGGAATTGAGCCGCATATGATTGAACGGTTTTTTTGTAAACCGCGAATTGATATTTTGGTTGAGGAAATGGACAATCTTCCCTTGAAAATTGTCATGCGAGAATATGCAAAAAAATATAAAATTCCCGTGCTGATGGTTACGGGAAACGGCGCCGGACTTATTATTGATATTGAGCGATACGATCTCAATCAGAAACTTCCTATTTTGAACGGCGTGCTTGACGGTAAAGTTCAGCGTGCAATTAAAAATGGCGTAAGTTCTTTTGCTGAAAAAGTTCGGCTTTCCCGCGATTTTATGAAGGCGCAAAATCTGGTTCCTCGCCTCCGGCAATCATTTCGTCTTGTCGGAAATTCTCTAGCGGGAATTCCTCAAATCGCCGAAGCGTCATTTCTTCGCGGTGCGGTTGTTTGTAATTTGACACGTCGTATTGTAATTGGCGATCGGGTAAAATCAGGCAGATACTTTATTGATCTTGATGCTATGAGCAAGTAGAGCGGGTAATTTTTATGAAAAAAAAACAAACGCATTCTCGTTCAGATTGTGTAGCGTATGAAAAACTTCTTGCCACAAAAAGCGAGAATTTTTGGCTGAAGAAGGGCGAACAGTCAGCACTTCAGCTTTTCCATGATATGGCGCGCCGTGTTCCGGCGTATGGTCGTTTTTTAAAAGAACGCGGTGTTCAGCATGCGCGGATAAAAACAACTAAAGAGATGAATTTGATTCCGATTATGACGAAGAAAAATTATCTTAAAAAGTATCCGCTTGAAGATTTATGTTGGGATGGAAAACTATTCGCGCTTTCAATGGTGTCCGTAAGCTCTGGTTCGACGGGCGAACCTACGTTTTGGCCTCGAGGCGGTGAACAAGACGACGAAACTTCATTGAGTCACGAGATTTTTATGAGAGATTCTTTTGAGATTCATAACCGTTCAACGCTTTTTATCAATTCATTCGCGATGGGCGTGTGGATTGCTGGAATACTTACCTATCGCGTCGTTGATCGGTTCGCAGAGAAGTATCGTCTTACGCAAATGACCCCGGGAATTAATAAAGACGAGATTATTAACGTTATTAAGAGCATTGGGGAGAAGTATGATCAGATTATTATTGCCGGCTATCCGCCGTTTGTGAAAGATGTTATTGACGAAGGTCCGCGCCGCGGCATTAACTGGAAACAATTTAACATTAAATTTCTTTTTGCCGCTGAATCGTTTAGCGAGGGCTGGCGCGATTATATGTATAAAAAAATAGGCGCAAAAAATCCATACAAAGACTCTTTGAATATTTATGGAACAGCGGACGCTTGTATTCTCGCGCATGAAACACCGCTTTCAATATGTATCAGGCGAATCGCTCTTCAAAATCCATCGCTCTATGGGCGTATTTTTACCGATACAAAACGAGTTCCGACATTGGCGCAATATAATCCCACACTTCGATTTTTTGAGGAAAAAGACGGGACACTTTTTTTGTCGGCGCGGAGCGGTGTTCCGCTTTTCCGGTACGATGTTGGAGACAGCGGTAGCATTATTCGCTTTTCAGAGATGGAGAAAATTTTGAATACCCACGGCGTTGATATTCGTCATGAGACAAAAAAGCACGGTATTTTAATTCCACAGCTTCCGTTTGTATCCGTTTTTGGCAGGAGCGATTTTACTGCGTTTCTCTACGGAGTAAATATTTATCCGGAAAATATCAGAGACGCGTTTGAACATGCTGATATTGCTCATTTCGTGAGCGGAAAATTTACGATGCTGACAGGGCATGACAGAAAAAAGAATCAATATCTTGAGATAAACATCGAGCTTCAGAGTTCGGAACCTTTTGCTAAAGATTCCGCTAAAAAAATAATTGAAGAGGTGATTATAGCAATGCTTAAAGAAAAAAACAGCGAGTATCGAAAACTGTTTGAAGTCATGGGATCACGCGTTCGACCGCGGATTAATCTCTATCCGCATGGATATCCGGAATTTTTTCGTCCGGGAATTAAACAAAAATGGTATCAGAAAAAAAATAAAGGGCATTAAATCCTTTTTAATGCTATTTGAATATGGAAAATATAAAAGATAGTATAAAAAACATTCTTGAATGCGCGGTACAAGCTCCATCGGGGAATAATTCTCAACCGTGGAAATTTAAAGTTAAAGAAAATAAAATTTATATTTTAAATGTTTTAGACAAAGACATAACGCCTTATAATTTTGATCAAAAGGGTTCTTATATTGCTCATGGCGCGCTTATAGAAAATATTTCAATTATTGCTTCAACATACGGCTATCAGGCGAATATCGAACTGTTTCCGGATACAAATCAATCAGATGTTGTTGCCATCCTAACTTTAGAAGAATGTCCTCCCAAAGAAGAGCCTTTTTTTAAACATATAGCACATCGAGCAACAAATCGCAGATTATATAAAAAAATACCGCTTACATCAGAGCACAAAGAAGAGATTTTAAAAACCGAAAAAGAAGCGATCGGCAACGGAGAAATTAAGTTGATTGATAGTCATA
This sequence comes from uncultured Candidatus Saccharibacteria bacterium, assembly GCA_964365285.1. Lineage (GTDB taxonomy): Bacteria > Patescibacteriota > Minisyncoccia > Sungbacterales > JBBTQR01 > JBBTQR01. The sequence goes on from CAYIPF010000016.1 coordinate 7,544, forward strand.
ATGAAATGCAGGAACTCGCCCAAGCCCTTGGTCTTCACGAGAGATTGATTTTCGAAAACAAAATGATCCACGATATCGTATTTTCTAATATTCTCTGGTCAGAGAAAGAAAATATCGAGAAACGAAGAGGGCTTTATATAAAAACAAAATTTCCAAATATGCCATCGCTGTTGTTGCCGCTCATGAAACCTTTTGGGAGCTGGTCGTTTGTTAGGATTATTAACAAAATCGGATTTCCTGAAAAAATTCATCAACAAAGTGCCGAATCGTGTCTTTCTTCATCGGCCGTCTGCGCAATTTTGGTAAACAGTGATACAAATAAAGATTTTTTAATGGGCGGTAGATTGTTTCAGAGAATATGGCTCAAGGCGACAAAACTCGGTCTTAGCATCCAACCAATGACGGGAATTCCGTATCTTGCTAGGCGAATTTTATTAGCAGGTAAAACGGACGGTTTTTCTCTAGAACAGATTGATCGTATTAAAAAATCAAACGAGATTATACAAGCGATATTGAATAAAGATAAAAAAACAATAATAATGATATTTAGAATTGGGTATGATGATAAGCCGCCAATTAAGACGTTAAAATTGCCACCCATAATCTCTTTTGATTAGTGTAATGATATATGGCGTTTTTCTTGCGTTCATTCACCGTTATTAGAATTGTTTATTGTGGCTAGCGAGGAAGATGTGAAAATTGCCATTTTCACATCGACCGAGAGACGACGCAAAATTGTACCCAGTTATATTGTATTTTATGACGCTCATTCATCAATTCCAGAATATTTTCCAAAATGTTGATCTTCTGTTAGTCGGTATCGCGATTACCGCGATAACGACTCTTGGAGCTGTTATTTTTTTCAACAACCCCAGAAGTGCCACTGCGCAGGGGTTTCTCTTGTTCTCTGTTATCACAGCTTTTTGGAGCGTGTTTAATTATTCGTATTATACGGTTGATTCTGCCTCCCTTGCGTTTTGGCTTTTGCGAGTAGTTATTTTTTTCGGAGTATGGCACGCGTTTTCTTTTTTTAATCTTTCGTTTGTATTTCCGGAATCGGCCGTCGTTTTTCCTCGTGTATATCTATACGCGCTTCTGCCGCTTGTTGCTATAACATCTGTTCTTGTTCTCACGCCGTTCGTCTTTTCTCGTGTTACTGAAATATCAAACGGAAGTATAATCAAGATTGAAAATGGACCGGGGATCGTCCTTTTTACTTCCATTGTCATAAGTTTGATTATTGGTGGTATTTTTTTACTTATTCAAAAAACCAGAAAAGCAACTCAAAAAGAGCGCCCATCTTTTTTTTCTATGCTCGTTGGCGTTTCGTTGACTTTCGCGCTTCTTCTTACATTTAATTTCGTGCTTCCGGCGTTTTTTAGCGTAAGTCGTTTCATACCTTTCGGTTCTTTATTTTTATTGCCATTTGCGTTTTTTACATTTTACGCTATCGTGAAACGCGACCTTCTCAATATTAAGGTTGTTGCGATTGATATATTGGTATTTTTTCTTAGCATAAGCACATTATTTCAAGTGCTTGTCAGTCATACTGTGGCGGAGATCGTTTTTCGAGTGATTATATTTTTTCTTCTCCTTGCAGTCGGTATTCTTCTTATCCGTAATACGCGAAGAGAAATTAAACAGCGCGAATTATTGGAACAAGTGCTGGGCGAGTTGCAAGTTGCGAATGAGGAGCTTAAAAAACTCGACGAACAAAAATCGGACTTTATTACCATCGCGTCTCATCAGCTCCGCACTCCGCTGACTGTTATTAAGGGATACGTCTCGCTTATTTTTGAAAAAAACTATGGAGCGTATCCGCGGGAGATTGATGAACCGCTTAATCGAATAAATATTTCCAACAATCGCCTTATTAATCTCGTGAATGATCTTTTGGACCTCTCGCGCATTGAACGGGGAAAGATGACCTATGTTTTCCAGAACGCATCACCGGTTCTGATTGCAGATGAAGTATTTAATGAAATGGGGGAAACGGCGAAAGAAAAAAAGCTCGAGCTTTGCTATGAAAAACCAGAAGGGGAATTTCCGTTTTCAAGTATTGATTCGAAAAAAATCAAAGAAGTTATGATGGGTTTCGTAGAAAATGCGATTCGCTATACTCCTGAAGGGTTGATAACAATGAAGCTTCTGCACGACCAGAATAAACGCGTTGTACGGTTTTCAGTCGCGGACACGGGTATCGGCCTTACGCAAGATGAAATCAACCAGCTCTTTGTAAAGTTTTCGCGAATGGATAGCGCCAAACGCATAAGTTCTGACGGAACAGGACTTGGACTTTATGTTGCCAAACTTATTATTGAAGATCACAAAGGAAAAATTTGGGTAGAGTCGGAGGGTCACGGCAAAGGATCGATATTTATATTTGAATTGCCGTTTGCTATAACAAAAAAATGAAAAAACTTTATGTTATTCCCGGCTTTGGTGAATCCACAAGATCAAAAAATTACAGGCATATAATCAAAAAAGCGAAAGAATTTGGTTTTACGATTATGCCCGTGAATATACAATGGAAACTTCATACGCCTATGTCTGATTTTGTGCGCCAAGCGAAAGAAAAAATATCAGCATCCACCCCAGAAGATTATATTCTTGGATTTTCTTTCGGCGCTTATATCGTCGCCGTTTTAGCTTTAAAGAAAAGACTGAAAGGATATATATTTTGTTCAATTTCCCCATATTTTAAAGATGATCTTAAATATATCACAAAAGAAACAAGAGAATATTTTGGGAAAGCGTTTATGAATAGTTTAAAAAAATATTCATTTCCAAGAGGAACGCGTGATCGTGCGTGGTTTTTAATAGGTGATAAAGATTGGGAAATTGCTATACGGCGCGCTCATAAAGCGTATAAAGCATGGGGAGGAAGAAAAAAAATATACCTGGTTAAAGGGGCTGGTCATGAATTATCGAATAAAAATTATGTAAAACAAATTAAGACAATATTAAAAAAACTTTGAGGGGAACCCTCAAAGTTTTTAGAGCTTTGCGATAATTTCATGCGCGATCTCTGTGCCGTCTTTTTCGTTTGAAAAACCAAACCAGTCACCGCACGGATTTAGGTCGATGAAAACATAATTACCACTTGTATCAACCAAAAATTCCGGAGCAGAATACCCAAGTCCAATCATGGAAAGCAGGCGGATGAGACCATTTTGAACGCCAAGAGGAAGCTCATCCTCTTGCCAAAGAAGTTCGCTGTCATCCTCGTGAGCCTCTCTCAAACTTCGACCATTCAGCTGGGATTCAGAAAGACTATATGTCCATATTCTATCACCTACGATAATACACCGTACATGTTTTTGAAGTTTAATGGCGGTTTGCCATTGCCAAGGAAATCCAATAAGTGTTGATTTCTTGGCGTTTCTCTCATTCAGTAGTGTAACAGCTACCTCCTTGCCCATTTCAGTATTTAGAGAAATTGAAAATGGAAATCCGAGCGCTTTTCTATAATTAATATCGTTTGTTGGTGCAAAAAACGCATTGATTGTATTTGTTGGGACAGCAAGACCGGCGTCATAAGCCAGTTGATACACGGCACATTTTGATTCTCCTAGCTGAATGCTGTTGTATTTTCCCGGAAAAATATTTACATCTCTGAAACAAAAAATAATCTCTTCTAAAAATGAACCAATCTTTTGCCTTAAGAAACTTGGGTATAAACAACTTTCCGGCAAATCAATAAGGCAGTCAGTCCTTAGTAATCTCGAGTGGAAAATAGTTGACGGAGAAATGCCTCTACCATTAAATAATAGTTTGTTCGCTCCGAAAGAGGATACAAGCTGTAATCTTTGTAGCTCCTTATAATTAAGAGGATTCAAGAAAATAAATTCCTTTCCCGAAGATTTCAACGCATCATAGAGTGGTTCATTTTGCTTGTCTATGCTATATAATGAACTGGCAAAAACTAGAATCATATAATTTTCTTTCTATAGAAAAAACGAGGCAAGCCCACATGAGCCTGCCTCTGTAGAGTTCAGCCACAATGATGCTTGGTCGGCCGTGGCGGTTTACCAACCATCTGCACCCTCAACTCATCGATTGTCATTTGACGAACCGACTGTTTCTTAATCTTCATTGTTACCACCTCCTTTCATCTTAAGTTTTTAAGTAGCTTTTTTGCTTGTTATATAAATTGTAAGATTTAACAGCGTTGTTTACAGTCCCACTTCGGGATACTGTAAACAGC
>CAYIPF010000017.1:0-11544 GCA_964365285.1 uncultured Candidatus Saccharibacteria bacterium
TCAATTACTTTTACCCGATCGAATTGTAAACAACGCTACGAATTCTTACATATAAATATAATACTTCTCACAGCTTGTCAATTTTTTTTGGCTATTTGAAATGCGGGTTTTTTGGTGTAGAATAGGGAAATGCAAAGAACGCTTATTTCTAAAACGGTACAGAAAAAAAACGAAACCGTTATTCTGAAAGGGTGGGTTTCTGTTCGGCGGGATCATGGAAAGATTATTTTTTTTGATCTTCGCGATCGGACGGGAATCATCCAGGTTGTGTGTGTTCCGTCGGAAAAAGAAAGTTATGCGGTGGCGCAAACGCTTCGTCCGGAATGGGTTATTGAACTTGAGGGAGTTGTGAACGACCGTCCAAAAAATATGATTAATCCCGAGCTTTTAACGGGAACAGTCGAGCTTTTGGCAAAAAAAATAACCGTGTTAAATGAAGCTAAGACGCCCCCGTTTCCGTTGGACACCCCTGGCATTGAGATAGACGAAGAGATGCGTCTTAAATATCGTTATCTTGATCTTCGCCGTTTGCGTCTTCAGAAAAATATCCGAATGCGCGATGCAATTATACATTTTTTTCGCGGATATCTTCACGCGGAGGATTTTGTTGAGATTGAAACGCCGATACTCACAAAAGGAACGCCGGAAGGCGCGCGGGAATATATTGTCCCGTCTCGTTTGTATCACAAAAAATTCTTTGTTCTTCCCCAATCTCCGCAACAATACAAACAATTGCTGATGGTAGCCGGTTTTGAACGGTATTTCCAAATTGCCCGCGCGTTTCGCGACGAAGACCAACGCGGTGATCGTCAGCCGGAGTTTACACAGCTTGATATTGAGATGAGTTTTGTTGAAGAAGATGAGGTCCTTCGTCTAGGCGAAGATATGCTAACTGCAATGGTCATAAAACTTTTTCCGGAGAAAAAAATCAGTTCAACGCCGTGGTTGCGCATTTCATACAAGGAATGCATTGAAACATACGGCACCGATAAGCCGGATTTAAGAAAAGACAAAAACGATCCGAATGAATTGGCGTTTGTGTGGGTGGTTGATTTCCCCATGTTTGAAAAGGGAGAGGGCGGGCAATTGCAGGCGATGCATCATCCGTTTACGCGCCCAAAAAAAGAAGATGAGGCGCTTTTGGATTTAAATCCGCTTATGGCACGCGCGGTGGCGTATGATATCGTTTTAAACGGATACGAAATTTCTTCGGGGAGCGTTCGCGTTCACGAACGCGCTCTTCAAAATAAAATTTTTACGCTGTTGGGGCTTTCAGAGAACGAGATTCAAAAAAAATTCGCGCATATGCTGGAAGCGTTTGAATTCGGCGCGCCTCCGCACGGAGGATTTGCGCCAGGGATTGATCGTTTGGCGATGATACTGATGAACGAAACAAGCATTTCCGAAGTTATCGCGTTTCCAAAGACAGGCAATGCCCGCGATCCGATGATGGGTTCTCCGTCAGAAATTTCGGATAAGCAATTGAAAGAATTGGGAATTAAACTTGAATAGGACTTACGCATTTGGCGCATTTCTCTGTTGTGACCGAGCGAAGAGCGAGGAAATACTAAGGCTAGCAAGCCGAATGTGCAAAGCTCATGTGCTTCCGCGCAGTCGATTCCCCAGAATCGTGTCGCGTACTGTCCGTTGAAACGTGACATACAGCTTGGTCGCAAGCCTCGCTTGCGCCGTCAACTGCATCCAAATGCGTAAGTCCTATTGAATAGTCGTGCCATTTGCCATAACGGATGAAAAATTTTCAGGACCATTGGATTTTCTCCTTCAAGAAATTGAGAAGGAGAAGCTTTCTATAAATGAAATTGCTATCGCACGCATTACTGACGGATTTTTGAATTATATTAAATCCCTTCCGTCGCATATGCATCATGAGATTGCGGAGTTTCTTGTCGTTGCTTCACAGCTTCTCCTTATTAAATCCCGTTCGTTGCTTCCGAGTTTGGAGATCACCGAAGAAGAGCACGCATCAATTGAAGAGCTTGAGAATCGTCTCAAGGTCTTACAAAAAATCAGAGAGGTTATGGAGGAGTTACGAAGGCTTTTTGGGGCAAAAAATGTTCTTTATGAGAGGGAGTCGTTTGTTGGGCGCGAAATTATTTTCTATCCGCCTCCGCAATTGACGGCTGATAATCTTGCCGAAGCGTTTCAAGAAGTTTTGGCGGCGATTCCAAAGTCCCGCGAGCTTCCAAAAGACGAGATTAAAAAGATTATATCCCTTGAGGAAAAGATCGCGGAACTTCAACAGAGGATGGCCAATCACGCAATGAGGCTTTTTTCAGATATGGTGAGGGGGACGACGGATAAGGCGGAAATTATCGTAAGTTTTCTTGCGATTTTAGAACTTGCGCGAAAGCACATTATTGATCTTGAGCAGGGTGCGCGTTTTGGGGATATATCCATAAAGAAAACCGATATATGAATGAATTAAAACAAAAAATTGAAGGGGTTCTTTTTCTTTCGGGCGAACCGATATCGGTAAAAAAGCTTGCTTTACTTGTGAGCGTAAAAACAGATCAGATTGAAGAGGCGCTTGAGGAATTAAAGAAAGATTATCTGGGGCGCGGTCTTCATTTGGCGCACAAAGACGGTGAATGGCAGATTGTCACCGCTCCGGAGATTTCTCAAACGCTCGAAAAGTTTGTACAAGTGGAGTACTCAGAGAATCTTTCCCGCGCCGCTCTTGAGGTTTTGGCAATTGTTGCGTATAAATGTCCTCTTACGCGCGCGGAGGTAGAATTTATTCGCGGAGTTAATTCTGTGTATTCGTTGCGAAATCTTATGATGCGTGGTTTAATAGAAAAAAAAGACAATCCAAAAGACGGTCGTTCACACATTTATTCTGTCTCGTTTGATTTTTTAATGCATTGTGGTCTTACGAATATATCGGAGCTTCCGCGATATCAGGAATTTCGCGCTGTGGAAGTTCCAAAAATGCCAGAAGAATTGCTAGAGTAGAAAGGTAATTAAGCAGTAGGTCTAATAATGTATTATACTCATCGAGGGCTCATATTAAGTTTCGTTTTAATTGCCATTATCACATTCTCTTCTGTAGTGAATAATTTTCTTCTCCGTTCGCCGGAAAACATAGGTGCGTATTTTGCGCCTCACATAACCGTTACACAGGGAGGAGGTGCGACTATTATTGAGGGCGTTTCTCGTTTCACTCATTTACTGCCGTTTCCGGATATTTCAGCGGAGAGTTTTTTTATTGGCGACATCAACAGCGGAGCACTCTGGAAGGAGAAGGGGCCCGATTTAACGCATCCGATCGCAAGCCTTACAAAGATCGTAACCGCGCTTCTTTTTTTTGAGAATGTTCCGCAAGATGAGTGGTATCGCGTATCGAAAGAGGCAAAAAATACTATTCCTAAGCTTTCATCAATTCCCGAGGGGATGTTCGTATCGGCACCAGATATTATGAAGCTTATGATGACAGAATCTGATAATGATATTGCGCAGGTTGCCGCGGAGAAAATCGGAAGAGTGATTAATTTTGAGAGGCAGTTCGACCTTGATTATAATTCCGCCTTGCGAGCGGCTGTTTCCGCCATGAATGCGCGAGTGTACGAGCTTGGGCTTACAAACACAAATTTTATAAATCCGATTGGACTTGATGACGCGTTGCAATATTCTTCGGCGCGCGACATTTTTCATCTGATGGGATATGTTTTTGAGAATCGTTCGGCAGTTTGGTACTCATCGCGGCGATATCGCTCAACAGTTTCATATAAAAATCTTGACGGAGAGATATTCGAGACTTCGATTATCAACACAAACCCTTTAATTCAGGATTATCCGCGTATTATCGGTTCTAAAACCGGACTCACTGATGAGGCGGGGCAGGCATTGGCATTTATCTACCGTTTGAAAGACGGGCGCGCTATTGGCATTGTGTTGTTAAAATCACATGATCGTTTTGGCGATGGAGAAAAAATAATTCAATGGCTTGATGGAGGGCTTCGCTAGTTTTGCTAACAAGCTAACAAAGCTAGAAAGCTAATGAAGCTAAACCATGCAATCAGATCTCATTCTTAATGTTGTTAAAGTGACGCTTCTTTCGGTCGTGGGTTTTGCGACCGCGCTTGGGATAACGCCAATCCTTACACACTATTTATACAAGTATAAAATGTGGCGAAAGGAGGCGCGCACACTGGCGCCGGACGGTCAGCCGGCGACAATTTTCAACAAACTTCACCACGAAAACGAAACAACGCGCCCACGGCTTGGCGGGCTTTTGGTTTGGGTTGTCACTCTTGGCGTTGCGTATTTTTTTTGGATAATCGCGCAGATAACCGATAGTCCATTTTTAGATAAATTAAATTTTGTCAGTCGTAATCAAACCTGGGTTGTTCTTGCGACTCTTTTTGCCGGTTCGTTGCTTGGACTCGCCGATGATTTGATGCAAATTTTTGGCTTTGGAAAATACAAAGCCGGTGGAATGCGTTTTACGCGGCGTGTGGGATTTGTCATGCTTATTGCGTTAGCCGGAGCGTATTGGTTTTATTTTAAACTTGGCATTCAGTCTGTGTATATTCCGGGCATTGGCGATATGTATATTGATGGTTGGTTTATACCGCTTTTTATTTTGACAATGTTAGCGACTTTTAGCGGAGGAGTTATTGACGGTCTTGATGGGTTGTCTGGAGGAGCGTTTGCCGCGATGTTCGCTGCATATGGTGGAATTGCATTCTTCCAAAATCAGATTGACCTTGCCGCGTTCACGGGCGTTTTATTAGGCGCTCTTTTGGGATTTCTTTGGTTTAATATTCCACCTGCACGATTTTATATGGGAGAAACGGGAATTATCGGGCTTACGACATCTCTCACTGTTCTCGCGTTTCTTACAAATTCAGTTATCGTTCTGCCGATTATTGGCATTCTTTTGGTTGTTGAATCCTTGTCTGTTATTATCCAGCTTCTTTCAAAGCGTTGGAGAGGCAAAAAAGTGTTTCTTATAGCGCCTTTGCACCATCATTTTGAAGCGATAGGTTGGCCTGCATATAAAGTTGTCATGCGCTTTTGGATTATCGGCTTTATAACTGCGATTGTAGGAATGATAATCGCTCTCATTGGACGCTAAAAAATTAGATCAAATTTATTTTATATGGAACGCACACCAACTTTTTTAAAAAAATGTGTATACATATCGCTTTTCGCGATACTCGGCGTTCTCTGCGCGACGCTTATCCATGGGGTTGTTGAGGTTTTGTATATTCAACTTCTTCTTGCCGACTTTGAACGATACGGTCTTGGACTTTCATGGGAGGTGTGGATATACATTCATAATGTTTTAGCGATGGCTTTATGGATTTTTGGATTTGTGTTTGGTCTTTATTTTGGCAGCTATTGGTGGCAGGTTATTTATGTTCGTCACGATTATCCATGGCGAAAAGAAAAATATCGCTGGCTCGCAAAATATTTTGATTAGAATAAAGCTCCTCGGGGCAAAGCCCCGAGGTATCCATCGGAACTCGCTCCGCTCGTACAAACGTCCGCCAAAGGCGGACGATATTGACCTTTGTTCCCGTACATTCGGCTTGCTAGCCTCAGCATTTCCTCACTCTCGTTCGGTCATCGCACACTGACGAGATAAAATTGTTTTTTTATCTCGCTCATCGCTAGCCACAATAAAATAGGACATTTCAATTTTCTCTTTACAGCGCGAAGTATTGACGCATGGATAATGCGGGTATATATTATTGTCAAAGTTCATTAACAATATCATGGGTGATGTATGAAACGAATATCGGCGTTTTTCAGGGCGCTTTTTGTTATTTTCGTATTAACCGGATTACTAGCGTGCGCGAAAGACATGCGAGATGTCGTTGGACAGAATGTGAATGTTTCAGAAGCAAATACGCCACGCTTATTACCTAGCGAAGATCGGGAAGCGGACGCAGTAGCGTACGCTTCCGAGCGAGCGACGGGAACAAAGCATTCTTTATTGCAATTGTTGAATCTTGAAACGCGAGAGGTCGTTCGCACTGCGCGGAAAGCGGTTGTTGCGCTCAAACGGATAAAGAGCAATGATTTAGAGCGCGTAAAAAGCGCTAATGCGGTAAGCAGAGAGATTAGTATCGGCAGTGGTGTTCTTATTGATGCGCGGGGATACATTATCACGAATGACCATGTTATTGCGGGTGTCGCGATTAATAATGGGAAAAGAGAGAGCGTTGTACTCATAACGCTTCCGAACGGAAAAATTATTGAGGGCGTGATTATTGCGCGTAATTCGGCGGTGGATCTCGCTCTTATTAAAATAGCGGATGGCATGTGCAACGATTTTTGTGAAAACCCGATTTCATTTGGCAATTCCGATGCGGTGTACGCGGGCGAAAACGTTATTGTAATCGGTAATCCGTTCAATTTTGAAGGAACGGTTACTCGAGGCATCGTATCATTTGAAAAACGTGACGCAGATAAGTACGGTCTCGATTCTCCCGGAAATAGCTTTATTCAGGTTGATGCCCCGATTAATTTCGGCAATTCAGGCGGCGTTCTCATCAATGACCGCGGAGAAATGGTCGGAGTTGTAAGGTCCACCTCGGTTCAGCATGGATTACGGCTTAATATTGGATTTGTCATACCGTCAAACGATGTCAGGAGTTTTTTTGTTACTGCCGTCGACAAAACAGCAGCAGCATTTGCTGGGGCGGTTATCGGATGGATCGGCATGAAAAGCGAGCAAATTCTTTACGAAGAATATCAAAAAATAAATGACCCACTCGTTTCTTTGAACGGTATCGTGGTGCGTTCTGTTTCAAAAGGCGGTCCCGCGGCGAAAGCGGGATTACAAAAAGACGATATTGTGATAAGCGCGGAAGGGAAGGAGTTTTTTGGAGATGAATTTGAATTTTATCGATACATACGGTCGCGTCTTTCGGGAAGCAAAATAACTCTTCGCGTATTTGGCGCAAAAAGCAGATTAGTGCATACCGTTGATATTTTCGTAAAAGAAAAGCCAAGCGATGAAGATGCGTGGCAAAATATTGATGAAGCCGGCGTGCCTTCAGAAGCAGATAAAAAAGCGCTTATAACGATGTTTGGGGTTGAGACGGTATTATTGGAAAATTATCCCGATATCATCACACAATATGGAGTCGGATTTGTTTTTCCTCACCATCTTCTTATTATCGATGTACTTTCAAAAAGTATCGCGGAGCGCGATGGTTTAAGGAAGGGTGATATCATTCTTGGATATGACGGCAGATCGCTTAAGGATTGGGCTAAAAATGGTTTTTCGGGCAAGGCGGGCTTTGAAGAATATCTTGCTACAAAAGCCGGCGATATGATATACATAGCTATTTTCCGAAAAGAGAAGGGGCGCGATATTATTACCCTAAAACTGAAATGAATCCCGTACATAGTATTGTTTGCGAGAACAAAAAGATTATGCGCAGAACCCGTGCGTGGGATTGGGTCAAAGAAAAGGCAAAATCTAAAAGGAGGGAAGCATAATGACAAAGATTGTAGCGCTTATGGCTGTTGTTTTCTTTTTTTCGTTTCTATTCCAAAAATCCGTCGCTGTTAGCACCGAACATAAAACTACGGTCCAAGAAATGTTGGACGGGTATCAAAAAGGCGGAAAATTGGTATCTCACCATCGTTGTGAAGCAGAAAAAGTATCGGTGAAAAAATACAGCGCCAGAACCTACACACTGTTAATCGTAAATAACGAAACTGATGGAAGCGCTATTTATCTTTTTACGGATGAACAGGGTGACAGTAAAAACGGCGGAATTCAGCATTTTCAAAAGTCGCATCATGCTGTTGGATTCGACATTGAGTCAATAAGCGAAAAAAAATGGGTTGAGGGGCTTTTGCGAATGAGCCCAAACCTTTACAGGTATATCGCAAAAACACAGCGCAGGTTGTCTGATACGACGCCAGATGAACACTACAAAAATGATTGCGTTGTTATTGATGTGGGACAGGAGAAACCAAAAACGGAAACAGTGCTTCCGTTTTATCCATAAATTACGCAAGTTGTTGTTTGGTTAAAAATGAACCCGTTCCGCTAAAAGCGGAACGGGCTTTTTTGTTAGCCGTCTTTCTATAAAAAATCTTATTACCTAGCGAAGATCGGGAAGCGGATACAGCAGTATACGCTTCCGAGGTCAAAGCTTCGGGGAAGCTTTGACGGGAAACTTCATACCGCCTGTGGCGGACAAGAGGTGTTTCCCTGTGTTTCGCCGAGGAGGCGAAAAATGCGATGACCGAACGAGAGTGAGGAAATACTAAGGCTAGCAAGCCGAATGTACGGGAACAAAGGTTAATACCGTCCGCCTTTGGCGGACGATTGTACGAGCGAAGCGAGTTCCAACGATACCTTGGGGCTTTGCCCCGAGGAGCTTTATTTGCATCATCCTCAACTGATGCTTTCCGGTAGCGTTTAAAATTTCGTGGCGAGGCAAAGAGAAAAAGCGAGGTATATACGGCGTATTTGATGAGGGATTTTAACAAAGCCGTAGCCGAAAGTTTTTCGCCAAAGGCGGATCTGCCTCCGGCATGATAACGGGGGACATCTTTAAGTGGCATTTCTAATGATAGAATTTTTTAGATTGATTTTAAAAATCCGCCGAGCACATAGAGTGCTATGTACTCGGCGGATACGCATTGTTATGCGAAAAAATTTAAGAGTGTTCCTGTGCCATCTTCGATTGTTTCATATGCTTTTAGTTCGTTTCCTTCCTGCGCCATGCGAGGTTTGTCGTGATGGTCAATATAGACCTGTTTCAGAACGGTCCAATCTTCAATGCCTCGCCCTTCGCGTCCCCAACCGGAGTTTTTTACTCCGCCAAAATATTTGCCGACTTCAGCTCCAGTTGTTCCGCGGTCTATATAGAGGAGGCCGGTTTTCACTTGTTCAATCGCCTTCATTACAGACGATATGTCGTTTGAGCAAAAGCTGTTGCTCAAACCGTACTGTGACGAGTTCAGACAGCTGATTGCATCCGCAAGAAATTCATCAGTCGGTTTTGTGGGCATTGGCACCACGCACAAAACTGGACCAAATATTTCTTCCTTCATTGCGGTTGCATGTGCGGACCGCTCAATCCACGGAAAGACTGTTGGAGGGAAGTAGTATCCGCCATTATCTCTCGCGTGAGCGCTCACATTAAAACCGTCCCAATTTCCAGCGCCTCCAATGATTGGCGTTACACCGAGTTCGTCGGCAGTTTTATTGACCATTATTCCAACGCGCGCTAATTGCTGTTTGCTGGACAGGGGCCCCATGCGAACCATGAAATCCGATGGATCGCCAATTCGGATTTTTTTTACGGCTTTTATGTAGCGCTCTACGAATTCGTTGTGTGTGGATTCTTGTATGAAAACAGCGCGAAGCGATACGCATCTTTGTCCGGTGTCTCCGGTGCACGCGTTTATCGCTTCAGCAACTGCCCGATCAAGATCAAAGTCCGGCATCACGACCATTCCGGCGTGCCCGCCAAGTTCCATTGGATGACATAGCCGCAGACGGCTTCCTGCAGTTTTTGCGACGATTGCCCCCGTTTCAGCTCCGCCCGTGAAAGCGACTCTATCATAATTGAATGTTTCCAAAAGATGCTTTCCGGTAATTTCGCCAGAGCCATGAATGACTTGAACAAGACCGCTCAGCTCCTTGCTTTTGTGCGTACCAAGAACATCAAAGAGTGATTTATGGATGCACCAGACAAGCATACTTGTCGAAAGAGGCGTTTGTTCGGAATCTTTTACAAGAATCGCGTTGCCTCCCGTTATGGCTCCGAAAATCTTCCATGCCGGAACTGCCAATGGAAAATTCCATGGCGTGATTGCAAGAATTAGTCCGCAAGGATCGCGGACGACAATGCTTGTTTTATCGCTTAATTGGCAACGGGAATATTCGCCGTGAACGCGCGAAAGCTCTCCGTGATAGTGCCAGACGGTATCAATTGTTTCTTGAACTTCCGCATCCGCCCATTTCCAGAGTTTTCCAGCTTCTTTGATGATAACTGAAGCAAAAACCCCGTGAAATTTATCAATGTACCATGCGATTTGGCGAAAAACTCGTTCTTTGTCCTGCTCTCCAATGTTGAAATGCCAGTGCCGTTGCGCGGTTTCTGCGGCTTGTAAAACAACATCATCTGCGATCAAATCTTTTCCTTCGTTTATAAACGCAATAACGGATCCCGTTGCCGGGTTATATACAGGAATCATGACGCCGTTTTCTGATGATTCCCACACGCCACCAACACACGAAGAGGCAATCGGTTTTCCCGATTCTTTGTCAGTATGCCGAAGAATTGTCTGTAACATCACATGCGCGTCCATAGCGCCCCTCCTTTTAAATTTTTAAAGGCCAGTATAAAAAATCCGTACCATTTTTGGTACGGATTTGCAATAACATTTTGTGAAGCGCTTTTGACGAAAATAATTATGTAGTAGGTCTATTTTTAATTTTTGTTTGTTGTTTTAAGTGCATCAATAATTATCTCAATATTTCCTTCCATAATTTTTGGAATATTGTGCCACGATTGATTGATGCGGTGATCTGTCACGCGATCTTGTGGGAAATTATAGGTGCGGATTTTTTCAGAACGGTCTGCCGAACCAATCTGTTCTTTTCGTTCTGTCGCGCGTTTGGACGCTTCTTCTTGTTGCCGTGCGTCCAAAAGTTTTGTGCGGAGGAGTGTCATCGCCTGCTCGCGGTTTTTTGATTGGCTTCGCCCTTGTTGCGAAGTAACGACAACGCCCGTCGGCTTGTGAATAATGCGCACCGCTGTTTCAACTTTGTTTACATTTTGCCCTCCAGGTCCGGATGAACGGAAAAATTCAACTTCAATATCTTGGGGCTTAATTTCAATATCAACATCTCGTGCTTCGGGGAGTATTGCGACCGATGCCGTTGAGGTATGAATTCTGCCGTTTTTTTCCGTTGAAGGAACGCGTTGAACTCGATGTACACCCATTTCTTGGCGGAGTTTTTGATAGATGCCACCGCCATTAATAGTGGCAACAACCTCTTTAAACCCGCCGGTAGTTGTCGGAGAAGAGTCAATAATTTCAAATGACCACCGGTTTTTTTCCGCGAATCGTTGGTACATCCGCAAAAGTTGACCGGCAAAAAGCGCCGCCTCATCGCCTCCTGCTCCCGCGCGGATTTCAAGAATAATATCTCGAATGGTGCCATCCGGATCAGGATGGAGAAGTGTATATATGGAGGCGGTTTTTTCTCGGATTATTTCTTCGAGTTCCGCTTTTTCCGCGCGTGCAAGAAAAAGCATTTCCTCGTTTTTTTCCGATTTCAAAATTTCCTCGTTTTCAATGAGATTTTTTTCCGCTCGCGCGAGAGTTTCTATTTCTTTTTTTACTTCTTGAAGTATCGAAAACCGTTCACCAAATTTCTTAATTTCCGGTTGCATGGTTGTCGTGAGAAATCCAGGATCGCTGAGTTTTTGCTGGAGGACGGCGCATTCTTCAATGATATTTTGATATTCTTCGTTCATGTGATTTTTATTACCTAGCGAAGATCGGGAAGCGGATACAGTAGTATACGCTTCCGAG
>CAYIPF010000018.1:0-11281 GCA_964365285.1 uncultured Candidatus Saccharibacteria bacterium
GATTCCAACTCCGCGTTGGTATGCGGCGTATTTACCAAACCGAGATAGTCGTGCGACATATCAATTGACCAAATTCGTGATTCACAAGCGCTTGCCTCGCGATCAAAAACATTTTACAATAGAATTGTAGCGATATAACAAATTGATACACGCATCTCGTGATATGTGATGCGTGTATCGTGATAACAAATTATATGTGGCCATTTAGCGATCCAAAACCCCATGTTACAAGTATAGAATATAAGCGAGTTCGCGGATATTTATATTCGGAAGGGTTCAGCCGACAGGAGCTTGCCGATGTCGATATGCTTTTTTTAGGTGATATGGAGAAAGACAGCTCATATAATCGCGGGATTGACGCAAAAGAGCTTGAAGAAAAAATTAAATGGCTCAGAGAACATCCGAGCAGACACCACCTTGAACCGAATAAAATTGATAAACTCGAAGAAGTATTAAGAAAAAAAATATAAAAAATTTTTAGGAATGGAAGAAGAAATTTTAAAAGAAATTCGCGAGCTTTCTCAAAAAGTTGATGAGATTGGGAAATCCGCTGAAGCGACAAGAAAATATCTTCTCTGGACGCTTATCGGTTCAGTGCTTGTTTTCGTTTTGCCCATTATAGGGCTTATGGTGGTCATTCCGCAATTTTTGAATTCATATGGATCTGTGCTACAGTAAAGGGCGTTTACATTAAACATTAATTTATGGAACTTATAGAGCCGACATACTATTGGTGGTATATTGTGGCTTTTGTCCTTTTTTGGATTTTAAAATGGGCGATTATTATCGCGGTAATTATTTTTGGATTGAAAAAAGCGCTTCAACGATGGGGACGCGTTCACGGGATGAAAACACCTTTAGAAATTATAAAAGAACGATATGCGCGTGGCGAGATGCCACATGAAGAGTTTGAGCGTATGAAAAAGGATTTGCATTAACGCATTATGTTGCAACCCAAAAAAGATTTAAAAGGCGAGGATCCTCTGAAGATAATTCTCGCAAGCGCGCTTGAAGATCGCGCTTCGGATATTCACATTGAGCCGTTATCGAACGCTCTTCGTATTCGTTTTCGTGTTGATGGAATTTTGCAAGAACATATGTCAATTCCGTTATACGAATATGAATCAATTTTAAACCGTATTAAAATTGCGTCTGATATTCCTTTAGTGCGCCATACGATGCCTGTTGAGGGTCACCTTTCGGCAAGCGTCGGACAATTGTATGAGGAACAAGGAGGTGAAATATCCGCATCGTTCACCGACAAACTTTCAAATCTTTTTATCATTACCAAAATCGCCGATCAGAAAAAGCATGGGAAAGTCGGAGCGGTTCTAGGGATTCCAACGGACGCCGGGACGACGCTTGATGTTCGTGTTTCTATTTTTCCTGTCGTTGACGGCGAGGCGGCGGTTTTGCGCGTTTTGAACAGGCAGGAAACATTAATGCAACTTGAAAATCTCGGAATGGGTCCCGAGGATCTTGCAACACTTAAAAGGTTAATTGCTCGGACATATGGAATGATTCTTGTAACCGGTCCGGCAGGATCAGGCAAATCAACTACATTGTATTCAATTCTCCAGTCTTTGCGTTCAAAAGAAAAGAATATCATAACACTTGAAGACCCCGTGGAGTATCGTTTTAAAGATATTCGACAGAGCGAAATCAAGCCGGATCAGGGATATAATTATGCCGACGGTATGCGTTCAATTCTTCGTCAAGATCCTGACATCATTATGATCGGCGAAATTCGAGATGCTGATACGGCAGAATATACTATTCGCGCTTCTTTAACGGGACGACTCGTGTTTTCAACGATTCACTCGAATACGACCGTTGGAACGATTGCTCGCCTTTTTGACATGAATATTGAGCGAAGCTTAATCGCGTACGCACTGAATGGAATTATCTCTCAGCGGCTTATCAGAAAAATTTGCGATACATGCCGTTCGCCCTATATGCCTGATCCGGAGTATCTTCTCTATTTTGGGCTCGATCAAAACTCGTACTCGTTTACGAGGGGCAAGGGATGCGAAGCGTGTAAAGGAACCGGATACCATGGACGGACGGGTATTTTTGAAGTTTTAGAACTTGATAATAATCTTCGCTCGCTGATTATTGAGCGAAGCTCAATGAGCGTTCTTGAAGAATATGTCGCGAGTACGAATATGAAGACCTTGAAAGATGCTGCTCGCGAAAAAATTTTAACAGGAATTACCACGATTGAAGAGGCTGCCAAAGCGGTGTAATCAATTGAATATATCGCGAGAGCATCATGAGAGCATTGAAAGCAGATGCGGAAACAAAAAGGAGTTCTCGATGAACAAAAAACTTCATAAAATTTCCGGAATAGTTTTTGCTTGTATCGCAGTAGCGCATTTTATCCGTTTTGTTTTTCAATGGGAGGTTGTGCTCGAAGGGGTTCCTATACCCGTGTGGGTGAGCGGAGTCGCTACGGTTTTTTTTGGAATGTTGGCCGGTATTTCTTTTTTTGAATCCAGTAAATAGGGTTATCCCGTTTTCGCAAAGCGAAAACGGGATTTTTATGTCCGGCAAAATTAGCATAGATGAGCTAATTATTTATAACCCCCCCCCCACTTGATGGTCAACTTCATCAAAAACAAATCGTGATATGTCGCGAAGGACGCCCGCGAGTTGTTTAAAATCAGTACCGCGTGTCATGATACAAAGAATATATGGATGCTTCGGATAGTAAACGATGCCACAATCATGGAGCTGTTTTTCTTCGCTGTTTGTTTGTTGTGTTTTTTGTTGTTCGCCGAACTTGTGCGATACTATAATATTGAGCGGTACGCCAGCTCGAATTCCTTCAGTAAACTCGATTGACGAGAGTAAACGGAGGGCTTCTTCGGAGGAGAAACGAGAAAGATACGAAGCGTTGAAAAGAATACGAAAGAATGAGGCATAGCGCTTCGTCGTAATATAATCCCGCAATTCTTTAAATGGAATATTGATGCCAAGCTCAGTATAGATTTTCTTTAAGTTCTCCTCGTCGATAGTTTCAACGAGCAATGCTGTCGCATTATTATCTGATTGTATGATCATTCTTTCGATAAGCTCTCGCACCGTGTAGGATTTGCCGACCTGTACCGCGTCAGACGGTTTAAAATACTGATTGGATGCCGTATCTCCTTTCGCAAATTCAATGATTTTTTCTAACATATTCGGATTTTTTTCTGCCATTCTAAGAATGGTGATCATTGTCGGAACTTTCATTAAGCTCGCGGGGAAAAAATTTTCATCTTCATTGATTCCGAACCACGGACCGTTATTCAAATCTCTAAAATAGAGCGAGACGGTTGAAGCTTTCTTTTCGGCAATAATGCCATTAATATATGTTTCGGCCTTTATCTTAAAAGGTTTTAAGGCTCCTTTTGAGATATAGTTTTCTCCAAATTCGCATTCAAGGAGCGGGTTGGTGAAACCGTCAGACCCTTCATGCAGTTCGCCTTTAAACGGTGATGATAATCGCGATAACGAAACAAAAAAGCCCAGTCCAATGCCGGAGATAAAAATCAACGAGTAAATCACGAATTTTATCCAATGAAAATTTTTTTGATATTCTTGCAACATATAAAAATTTCTATAAAAAATGCCCTTGGTCGGGTATCATTGATGTGGATATGTTTTATGATAGCATGTGCCCTATGCGCATTACAAATTCACAAGCGATAATTGTAGTATTGAGCGTTTTGATTTTAGGAGGCGTTTTTTATTTTTTTTCGGCGAATCGTTCTTATATCGATAAACCCCGTGGAGGAAGCGCGATTATCGCTTTTGGCGATAGCTTGATTGAGGGGGTTGGAGCTTCAAGCGGTAATGATTTCGTTTCGTTGTTGGCGCGAGAGCTTCAAATGCCGATTATCAACGCTGGCATTTCTGGCGACACGACATTTTCCGCTCTCGCGCGCATTGGGCGGGATGTTTTGAGTCGTGATCCAAAAATCGTTATTTTGCTTGTGGGCGGAAATGACGCGATTCGTCGTTATAAACCCGCGGACACATTTAGAAATTTGGAAGAAATAATAACTCGCATTCACGCGCAGAGAAGTGCTGTATTGCTTTTGGGAGTGCGTGGCGGACTTTTTTCTGACGCGTATAAAAAAGAATTTAAATCTCTCGCGCAAAAAACAAATGTTTCATATGTCTCGGATATTCTTTCCGGAGTTTTTGGGCGACATCAGTATATGTATGACACGATACATCCGAACGATGAAGGATATCGGGTGATTGCCGACAGAATTAAGCCGATTTTGACGGAAATGATAAATCATTAAATTGAGAATGTTGCTGTCGCGGGCATGGGCGGTGGAACGATTTTATGATACAATAAATCACACCACGCCATGAAAACAATTATTAGAATAATTTTAAAAAAGGTCTTCATTATTCCTCTCGCGATTATTATTGGAATTGTTGGGGTGTATTATGTTTTTCTCAAACGATCTGCGCCAAAATTAGAAACTGTTGAAGTAACACGCGGAACTGTTGCAGAGGAGGTCATTGTGACCGGAAAAATAAAACCCGCGGAGAGCGTTAGGCTCTCTTTTGAGCGGTCGGGGAAGGTGTGGCGGATTTTTTCGCGCGTTGGGGACAGCGTTCGAATAGGTCAGATTCTTGTTGAACTTGACCAAAGAGAATTGTCCGCGGAACTTTTGCAAGCGGAAGCCAATGGCGCGGTACAAAACGCAAAGCTCGATCAATTGCGGCGAGGAACGCGCCTCGAAGAGATTGCGATTCAGGAAGTCAAGATGCGAAACGCAGAAATTGCCATTGAGGATGCGGAGCAAAATCTTATTGATAAATTACGCGATGCGTACACCAAATCCGATGATGCGGTAAGGAATCTTGTTGATCAGCTGTTCAATAATCCGCGAAGTTCAAATCCGCAGATTTCTATCATAGGATTTTATCAAAAACAGTCGGCAGAAAATCAGCGATTTTTAATTGAACAGATTTTGAACGGGTGGGCAGAGCAGAATTTTTTCGTTTCATTGCTCAAAAACTCAACGAGTGGCACCGTTGACACGAAAAAAAATCTTGAGATGATTCGGAGTTTCACCGATTTGATTGCCTTGGGAGTTAATGGTTTAGCCGCGGGAGGCGGATTGACGCAAACAACTATTGACGGTTATAAATCAAACGTTTCAACCGCACGCGTGAATGTTAATACTGCCATTACAAATCTTTCCGCGGCGGAGGAAAAGCTCCGCTCGGCGCAATCATCTTTCGCGCTGGAAAAAAACCAACTCGTGCTCAAACGCGCCGGTTCAACATCGGAAGAAATCGCGGCGCAAGCCGCGGAAGTGAAGGAAGCGGAGGCGAAAATTGTTGGAATTCAGGCGCAGATTGAAAAAAACATCCTTCGTTCGCCGATTGACGGAATTATTACAAAACAAGACGCAAAGCAAGGCGAAATTATTGCGGCAAATTTTGCGCTTGTGTCAGTTATTTCCGCGCGGCAGAATGAAATAGAGGTTTTTATTCCAGAGGTTGATATCGGAAAAATTTCAATCGGAAATTCCGTTGCCATTACCATAGACGCTTTCTCGGGAGAGAATTTTATCGGAAAAGTTTTTTCTATTGAACCCGGAGAAACGATTGTTGATGGCGTCGTTAATTTTAAAATTTTTATCAGCTTTGACGCGCCTGATCCGCGTTTGAAGGGCGGGCTTACCGCGAATCTTTCTATTGAAACGGCGCGCAGAGATGGGGCTTTGGTACTTCCACAATTTGCCATAGTAGAAACCGATAACGGAACATTTGTGCGTAAAATAAACGGTACAGATACTCTAGATGTCCCTGTGACAATCGGGATCAGAGGCAAAGATGGGCTTGTAGAAATTATTTCCGGCGTTGGAGAGAGGGAGCGAGTCATCAATGTCGGTTTTAAAGAAACGGGGAAATGATTGTCGCACAAAGTATTACAAAAAAATTTACCGATGAAGGGACTCTGACCACAGCGCTTAAAGGCGTTTCTTTTGAAATAAAAAAAGGCGAATTCGTGTCGATTATGGGTCCGTCTGGATCTGGGAAATCAACGCTTCTCCATATTTTGAGTTTTATGGACCGTCCGACAAACGGCACGTATGCGTTTTTTGGAAAAAGCATCGGCGAGCTTTCTGATGTTGATTTAGCGCGGATCAGAAATCGCGAAATGGGATTTGTATTTCAATCGTTCAATCTTTTGTCGCGCTCAACCGTGTATGAGAATGTCGAGATGCCGCTTATATATTCCGATATTTCTCCTTCACAACGCCGTTCGCATATTGAGGACGCGATTGTGTCCGTCGGACTTTCTGAAAAAATATATACCGAGGCAGGGAAATTGTCCGGTGGACAGAAGCAACGGGTTGCCATAGCCCGAGCGCTTGTTAATAAGCCGAATGTTATTTTTGCCGATGAGCCGACGGGAAATCTTGATTCCGTGGCAGGCGCACAGATTATGGATATTTTTGAAAAACTACATGCAAAGGGGCATACGATAATTCTGGTAACGCACGAGACCTATACCGCCGAATTCGCCAATCGTCTCATTCGTCTTAAAGACGGTGAGATTGAAGTTGACGAGCCGATGAAAAAACACAAAATAAATGGAGATGGATTTTTTAAATAAATCGCGCCGTTTAAGCGCTACATTAGAAATTATAAATTTATATGCGCCTTATTGATTCTTTCAAAACTGCAACCGCAGGACTTCGGCACGCTAAAGTTCGCTCTGGATTGACGATGCTTGGCGTTATTATCGGTATATCATCGGTTATCGTTCTTATGTCAATTGGTGCTTCCGCGCAAAACCTTATTTTAAGCCAGGTGCAGGGGATTGGATCAAATTTAATCTTCATCGTCCCGGGCGCCACAAAGGGTTCGCGATTCGCCTCTCCAGCGTCAGTACAAGGTGTAATTATTAAAACGCTTGTGAAGGCGGACATTGACGCGTTACGACGAGAGCCGACTGTTATTCGCGCTGCTCCGGAAGTTCGTGGGCAGGCAAAAGTTGTGTATGAAAACAACGATTCAACAATTACTTACACGGGAACGACGGAAGAATTTTTTGCCATACGAAACTTTGCGATTGCGCGCGGGCGAAGTTTTTCGGCATCGGATAACGAATCTCTTGTCCGCGTTGCCGTGCTGGGTTCAGAAATCGCGCAAACGCTTTTTGGCGAGAAAGATCCCATTGGCAAAGTTATTCGTCTTAAGGATCTTTCGTTTCGTGTTGTTGGCGTTTTAGAACAGAAAGGAATCGGACCTTTTGGAGTTGATCAGGACAATCTTATTCTTCTTCCGATTTTACTCGCGCAAAAACAGCTTTTGGGGATTGATTACTATAACAGCATTACCGTTCAAGCAAACGATGCTTATACCATTGAATTTACAAAGGGGCGCATGACCTCCGTTATTCGCCAGAATCACCGCATTACCGATCCGGATAAAGATGATTTTTCGATTCGAACGCAGGAAGACGCCCTTTCACTTTTGGGAAACATCACCTCCGTCATGACTATTTTTTTGACATCCATCGCTTTCATTTCGCTTATTGTCGGCGGAATTGGGATTATGAATATTATGCTTGTGTCTGTCGTTGAGCGGACAAAAGAAATCGGTCTTCGGAAAGCGGTCGGTGCTACGAACGGCGATATTCTTCAGCAATTCTTGTTTGAGGCAGTCATTCTCACTTTTGCTGGTGGGATAATCGGAATCGTGCTTGGTTCTTTATCTATTGTGCTTGCGTATTTCGTGCTTCAACAATTTCTCACGACCGGCTGGGTATTTATTCTTTCGCTGAACTCGATATTTTTAGCAGTCGGCGTATCAACATTTACGGGCATTATTTTTGGAATCTATCCCGCGCGAAAAGCATCGCTGAAAAGCCCTATTGAGGCGTTGCGGTATGAATAAGAACAAAGGGCATTAAACCCTTTGTTCTGCTGTATATTCAGTTTGCTAGCTTCAGCGCTTCCTCGTTTTCACTTGATCGTCGCATGTTGAGGAGATAAAAAACGGCACATACAAACTAACTTGGAACTAAAAAACGCGCCCCGCTCAATTGAGCGGGGCATTTTTAATGTTGGAGGGATTATCGCGTAGATAGCGATATGCAATAGCGACGATAAATGTGCCGTGTTTTTTGCAGAGCGCGTCGGATGAAAAAAATGGACGACGCCGTGAATACAGATCGTGCTGACAAGAAGGACAGATTGGGTACATGAAACAATCCGCAATAACCATAATAACCATAACAAAAAAAGAAACTGTCCATATTAAACCCACAATTCCCAGAGTCATGGCAACCTCCCTTTTTTAGCAAGATATAATCAAAGAGCGTATCTGAAATGTATTTTTAAATTGTACATTTAACATTTTCATTTGTCAAGTTTTTTTGTGGCATAAAAAAAGGCATAAAAAAACCTCGCGTGCGCGAGGCGTGTGTTTGTATCTACATATCGTTTTTTAATGTTTGGGAGAATTAAGATCAAGAAAGCTGTCCACGCGCTGTTTAAGAGCAAGCACTTCTTCGTATAAAAAAACGCTTGCAAGCTCCTCGGGGCTTGGAGGAATAAGGTCGGGTGTAAATTGAAATGTACACCCGCTCCATACACAGTACCAACCCACTGCTCCTGTAGGGCTTGTGTGGCATTGAAGCGACTTTTCTTTTTCACAGCCCGGACAATCAATAAAACAGTCTCGGTCGTTTTTATTTGGCATCAGATTCCGTAAAAAAAGCGACTTTACGCGATTAATATATTCACAAACAACCAACCTAATCTTTTTTTCGGAAACCATGCTAATCATTGCTTTCGTTTTTGTTGTGCGCGTTTACATGCTTTTCAAAACACGCTGCGCACAATTTTGGAGTTTTTGATTTCCAGTCAGTGATTTCTATTACCCATGGCGTTACTATCGGATCGCATATTCCACAAATTTGTGTTCCGCTTATCGTTATATTGGCATTACAGGCGCTACAGTGCGTCATGCATCCCCCATTTCATACATCCTCCATTTTTTGTAAAGAACCTTAAAATAAAGTAGCACATGTGCTAAAAATTACAATATCTTGTATGCTATATAAAAAGTTGCGTATGGAGAATTTTCAATATAAAAAACTATACTCATTGTGTCTTGTCCATACTGAAACGGATGTGCTTTTGGGCATGAAAAAACGCGGATTTGGAGAGGGGCTGTGGAACGGATTTGGTGGAAAAGTTGAGGAAGGGGAAAGCGTTGAAGACGCGGCAAAACGCGAGCTTTTGGAAGAGTCTGGCATTCGCGCTGTGGAGATTAAAAAAATGGGCGTTAATACTTTTGAATTTGTCGGGGATCCGAAGCTTCTCGAGGTGCATATTTTTAGCGTTAAAAAGTTTACAGGTGAGCCGACTGAATCCGAAGAGATGCGTCCGCAATGGTTCAAAAAACACGAAATCCCGTATCACGCTATGTGGGTTGATGACTTAATATGGCTACCGAAACTTTTTGAAGGAAATCGTTTTGCTGGCGCGTTTACCTTTAAGGACAAAAACATTATCAAGCATTCGCTTAAAATTCTTTAAATATAAATATGGACGATGTAAACAGGCAAGCAACGCTCGACATAAAACAGATACCGGATAAAGAATTGGCGGGCGTAATTGAATTTGCTGATTTTCAAAAAATTGATCTGCGCGTAGCAAAAATTGTCAAAGCTGAACGCGTACAAAATTCAGAAAAACTCATTCGATTGGAACTTGTGCTGGGCAATGAACAAAGGCAGATTGTCGCGGGTATTGGTAAAAATTATGAACCCGAAAAACTCATTGGCCGTGAAATTATTATTGTGGCTAATCTGGCGCCGAGAAAGCTGATGGGATTGGAAAGTAGTGGAATGCTTTTGGCGGCGCACAGCGAGCGCGGTCCGGTACTTGTAATGCCTGAAAATGAAGTAGCAAGCGGAACAAAAGTGAGTTAAAATACGATTATGACATTTGACGAATATCAGAAAAAATCAAGAGAAACCGCCGTGTATCCAAGCGCTGGAAGTAATTTTATTTATCCAACGCTTGGGCTTGCCGGAGAAGCTGGAGAAGTAGCGGAAAAAATCAAAAAAATTCTTCGTGATCATGGAGGGGTCGTAAAATCAGAACACAGAGAAGAAATTAAAAAAGAACTTGGCGATGTGTTGTGGTATGTGGCGCAGATTTCGACTGAGTTTGGTTTGTCACTGCGCGATATAGCAGTTGCTAATTTAGAGAAACTCCAATCCAGAAAAAACCGAGGACAGATTCAGGGAAGTGGAGATAACAGATAGATCGCGGGTATGCGTGGGTTGCGAAATGAACGATTGGTCCACGGGACGCTTTTTTAATGCGGTGGCGGACTTGCGTGAGATGCGCGTTGTCCGCACTCTAATGCTCTAAAGCATTAGAGTGCGGACGAAAAATTATGCAAAAACAAAAATCTTCGCCGAAGGCGGATCTGCCTTCGGCGGGAAAACTTGCTGTGGGAGATAAGGCGCCTGATTTTGAATTGCCGGATCAGGACGGCATGACGCACAAATTCTCTGATTATCTCGGGCATTGGGTACTGCTGTATTTTTATCCGAAAGACGATACCCCGGGATGCGCAAAAGAAGCATGCGCTATTCGCGACACATTTCTGCGATTTGAGAATATGGACACTGTTGTGCTGGGCGTTTCAATAGACCCGCCTAAAAGCCACAGAAAATTTAAAGAAAAATATTCGTTGCCGTTTACGCTGTTATCCGATGAGAAAAAAGAAGTCGTAAAAAAATACGGTGTATGGGGTAAGAAAAAATTTATGGGCAGGGAATATATGGGATCGTTTCGCTTTTCGTTTCTTATCAATCCGCGCGGAGAAATTATAAAAATATACACAGAAGTAAAACCGGCGGAACACGCGGAAGAAGTGCTGACCGATTTGATTCGTTAAAAATATGCGCATAACCGTACACGCTAAGCCACGCGCGCATCATGACGCGGTTGAAAAAATCTCGGAATTTGAATATCGGGTTTCTATAACAGAACCGCCCATTGAAGGGCGGGCAAATTGGGCAATTATCCGTCTCATTGCGGATTACTTCGGGGTTTCTCAAGGCGCGGTTGTTATTATCTCGGGGGCAACACAAAGAGTTAAAATCATTGAAGTGAGCGTGTAATATGAACAGGGATATACGCAGTTTTTCTGTTCTTGTTTATGGCGTTTTTTTGAAAAAACACATACCAACA
The DNA here is from genome assembly GCA_964365285.1 of uncultured Candidatus Saccharibacteria bacterium. Classification (GTDB taxonomy): domain Bacteria; phylum Patescibacteriota; class Minisyncoccia; order Sungbacterales; family JBBTQR01; genus JBBTQR01. The sequence goes on from CAYIPF010000018.1 coordinate 11,241, forward strand.
TTCTTGAGAATGTTGGTATGTGTTTTAATCGCCCTGGTTGC
>CAYIPF010000019.1:0-9853 GCA_964365285.1 uncultured Candidatus Saccharibacteria bacterium
CCTGCGTCATCGTTTGAACGCCATGCGCCCGCAGGTCGTAATTTTTTATACGAAAACTTCCAATTACAACTTCTCCGGTGTCCGTATACACGGTATTCGGTCCGATAACACCCTCTTCAATGCCTGATGCCATAGTGAGCGGCTTCATGATTGATCCCAATTCAAACTGCGAATCAATAATTGGATTTTTAAACACCGAAAGATCTTTTTCTTTTGAATAGGCATTTAAATCAAACGAAGGAAACGCGCCCATCGCAATTATTTTCCCCGTCATCGGATCAAGAATAAGAAACGATCCGGACACCGCGTTCCACCTTTGAACGACTTTTTTTAATTCTTCCTCGGCGTTGTATTGGATATTATAATCAACGGTAAGCACAAGCGAATCTCCGTGCTCACGCGGTTTAACTATTTTTTTACCCAAAAGAAGAAGCCCACTAACAATGCTGTTTTCCGCCTGCGAAAAAAAACTTCCTTCTCCGGAAAGCTCTTTGTTATACTGACGCTCAATGCCATATTGTCCGTGCTCACGATCGTTTTCAAAATTCACGAATCCCAAAAGAGTGCTTCCGAGATTTCCACCTGGATAATATCGACGAAGCTCTCGGGAAACGATAACTCCATCGATTTTTTCTTTCTCAACGACTTCTGTAATGCGATCCGCTTTTTCATCATCAACTTTGCGAGCGATAATTTCAAAAGGATCGTTCTGCTTTGAAACAAGGCGCGCAATAGTGTCTTTTTGTATTCCAAGTTCTGCCGTTAAAAGCTCAAGCACTCTTTCCGGTTTTTTTATTCGCTGAGGCGAGATGGCGATAAAGGGCCATTCTTTATTAATTGCCGCAATAACCCGTTCTCCATTCTTGTCTTGAAAAAATATTGTTCCGCGTTTTGATACAAGCGTTGCAGAAATACCCTGTTGCCGTTCTGCAACTTCAACATATTCTTTGTGCTTTACAATCTGCAAAGAAAACAAGCGACTTATAATTACCGCTCCAAAAAGAATAAAAGTTCCACTAATCACGATAAAACGCCATGTACTGATGGCGTTGGATGAGAATTGGCGTACAAACTTTCGCTTCATGTTGTTATTTTAGCAAAGCATTCGCCTGAAGAATAGAGTTGGATCGAATATATTTTATCGTTTCAACGCTCACAAGATTAGCGTGCGGATTCACTTCCATTGCACGAATAATTGCATCAGAAGAGACAAGCCCTGCATGCCCTACAAGAACAGCGCTCAAAAGCTCTTCCTCCGTCCGAATATCCACGGATACGCGCTTTAAAGCGTATTCGTTTGCCACAATAGAATGGATCAAAAATACCGTCGTTAGCATTGCCATAAACACGGAAACGACAACAGCAATGCTAACTCCGCGACGAAGCGTTCCAAATAGAGCAAACGGAACGCCTTCGTACACCGGTGAAAACGCGGGCTCAACAAAGATGGAGTTCTGAAAAAATACCGTCGCCTGCCCGATTGTCTGAATTGTTTTTATGAGAATTGTCATACTCTATAAAAATTATTATGCTATTTTTTGTGCAACGCGCAATTTACCGGATCGTGCGCGCGGATTTTTACATACTTCTTCTTGTGTAGGCTGAAGAGGTTTTTTCATGCACTGAACAATCACGCCATTTTTTTCTTCTTGCCGAAAAATTCTTTTGACAATTCCGTCCTCCAAAGAATGAAACGAAATAACCGCAACCCTCCCTCCACGCTTCAGCTCCATAATCGCTTCCATAATTCCCTTTTGAATCGTTTCGAGTTCATTATTGACCGCGATGCGAAGCGCCTGAAACACGCGCGTTGCAAAATGAATTTTTCCATGCCTCGCCATCCTTGGAATCGCGCTTCGAATGCACTCCACGAGCTCGCCTGTCCGTACGATGGATTTCCGTTTCCGTTCCTCGACTATTGCTCCAGCGATTTTTCGCGCAAATCGTTCCTGCCCATACTCCTTAAAAATCCGCTCAAGCTCTTCCTTCGTCGAATGATTTATAATGTCACTTGCTCGAAGTTCGGCGCGTTTTGAATCAAAACGCATATCCAACGGCTCATCTCGTAAAAAAGAAAATCCCCTTCCTGATGCCTCAAGCTGAAGCGAGCTTAATCCAAGATCAAAAATAATTCCGTCGGCTGGACCAAAATTTTTCTCTTTAACGGTTGCGTTCATATTCGCAAAACTTTGATTAACAATTATTACAGCGCTGTTATTTTCAAATTTTTTCGCAAGCACTTCCGCGATTTCAAGATCGAGTTCAAATCCAAGCATCCGTCCGTTCGGTTGTATCTTCTCAACAATCGCAGAGAGATGCCCGCCACCGTTTGCAGTTGCATCAATAAACGCGTGCCCCGGCTTTGGGTCTAAAAATTCCAAAATTTCTTTTAGAAATACCGGAATATGAACTTTAGACAATCCGTCCGATTCCTTCCGCAATGCCGTCGCTGTTTTTTTCCATGGTTCCTCGATATTCATGCCATTGTATTTCGTCCCATATTTCGATTCGGTCATACAGTCCGACAATAACGACTTTTTCTTTAATCTTCGCGTATGACCGTAAATGATCCCCTAAGAGTATCCTGCCCTGAGCATCACATTGCGCATCCATCGCTCCCCCGATCATCAAACGGTGAAACGCTCTCGAATTTGCTTGCCATGGCGGTAAACTTAAAATTTTTTCCGCCTGTTTTACCCACTGCTCTTTCGGATAGATAAAAAGACAAGCATCGAGTCCGCGCGTTACTACCATACCGCCCTCCAACCCACGGCGAAATTTAGCGGGAATTGCCACCCTTCCTTTTGGATCAACGGCGTGTTGGTATTCCCCGATAAACATTTATTGTATGTAATATGGTGGCATATGTTTTGTCCACAGCTCCAGAGAGTTATCCCCAGAACTATCCACAATTCACCACTTTTAAGTATTATACAACCATTCTACACCACCAAGCGCCAATAATTCAATGCTAAAAGCATTTTTTCCTACGCAATCAAAAACAACAATAAAATCAAGCTTTTTTGAGTTTGTGTCAATAACTTATTCACAGGTTATGCACGAATGAGAATTTCTAAATGAAAAAAACCCCATTGTAATGGGGTTTTTTACTCTCCGCCATCATCTCAATTCGCGCGAATTGAGATGAGTTCTAAAATAAATTTCGCACATCCCGAACGGTAACCAAAATCATAAGAAGAATCAAAACGGCAAATCCAACGGCATGAATTATGCCCTCGCGCGTGGGAGAAATTGCGCGGCGACGAATTTTTTCAATAATCATAAAAAGCACACGACCGCCGTCAAGCGCCGGAATCGGCAAAAAATTTAATACCGCGAGATTGACGGAAAGAATCGCGATGAACTGGAAAATGTATGATTTTCCAAGTTCCGTGATATCGCGCGCAAGAACGAAAATGCCAACCGGTCCGGAAACCTCTTTCGGCATGCGTCGCTCAAAAACAAGATTTTTTATTGTAAATGCGAGCCCTTCAATCGTGCCTCGTGTTGCGTAGTATGTGCTTTTCAATCCTTCCCATGGAGCCAAATATATGGGCGCTTGTTTAAGCGCTATATATTCAAGCGCGATGCCCAATGGTCCTGATCCATTAGGCGGATTTTTGCGTGGGATAAGCGTAAGCGTTCTTGCGGTGCCATTTCTTATGAGAGTAATCATTACTTCCTCTCCCGCGTTTTTCTTTGCAAGTTCTTGGAGATTTTGGATGGTTTGTATTTTGATTCCTGATTCCTGATTCTTGATTCTTGATTCTTGAACAATATCGCCAAATTTTATTCCCGCGCTCTCCGCGGGCGATCCTTTTTCAACCTCAATAACAGTGATAGAAGCGCCCTCGATATCCGCACTATCTACCGCAGATGTAATACCCATTACATGCGCTCCAGAAAAAAATATCCACGCCAACACGAAATTCATGATTACTCCGGCGCTCACAATAACCGCTCTCTGCCATATTGGCCGTGAAGCGAAGCTTTCTTTTTCATTCGTACCTTCGCCGCCTTCGCCATAAATTTTGACATATCCGCCGATTGGAAAAAGATTAAAAACAAACTTTGTGCCGTTTTTTACGGTTGAAATAATTTTCGGCGGAAATCCAAAGCCGAACTCTTCAACGCGAACTCCAAACTTTCGCGCAGCATAAAAATGTCCCCATTCATGCACGAGAACTAACAACGATAACGCAATAACGAAAAGTAAAATGGTCATAATATAACTTGGTACAATTTTGTGTCGTCGCTCGCTCGGAAACGTATACTGCTGTATCCGCTTCCCGATCTTCGCTAGGTAATAAAGTTTAGAATTTTTGCTTCGTATGAAGCAAAAATTCTATATTTCCTTCCGCTCCGCGGATCGGGGATGTTGTTTGCCCTAAAATCTGCCAATCGTTTGCACCAAGCCACCCTATAAAATCCGCAAGAGCTTTTTCACGGGCGACGCCATCTTTCACAATGCCGTGGTGCAGAGCGCGCGCGTCATGAATTTCATATTGTGGCTTAAAAAGTGCTATGACCAATGCCCCTTCTTTCAAAAATCGAGGCAATACCGGAAAAACAAAGCGAAGCGATGTAAGAGATACATCAATTGATATAACATCGACTAATTCAGGAAGTTTTTCAAGATACAGAATATTAGTTCCTTCCATGACGACGACGCGATGATCTCCCCGAAGCTTCAGGTCGAGTTTCCCTTTTGCCGTATCAAGCGCGTAGACTTTTTTTGCGCCGTTTTGTAAAAGCACATCAACAAATCCGCCTGTTGCCGCCCCAATATCCAGGCATGTTTTTTCATGAATATCAATATGAAAGGTTTTTACCGCGTGAGAGAACTTTTCCCCCCCGCGCCCGACATATTTTGACGGCATTTTAATTTCAATGATGCTATCTTCTAGAAATATTTGTGAAGGCGCGATTGCCCTTTGATTTTGCACGAAAACCTTCCCAGCGACAATAAGCTTTGCCGCTTCGGGCTTATGACGCGCGATATCGCGTTCAATTAAAATATCATCCAGCCGTCGTTTTTTCACTGCAAAAGATATTTTTGCTTCAAAAATTCCCCAAACGCGCGCACCTCTTCTTGATATGTAAGAAGTTTTTGCCGGCGAACGCCTTCGTCGAAAAGCCCCTGAAGCCGTGCGCCTTCATTGGTGATGTGACTGATATTATCTTTCCATGATTCAATAGTAAGTCGCTGTTCATACGGCACTTCCCGCCCGCGATAAAATTCATCAAGCAATACGATAAGCTTTGCGCGTTCTTTTAAATTTTCAAGCAAAACTTGTTCACGAGCATCTTCTGCTTCTATGGCATTGAAAGCGTTGAGCCCCCCCTCTTTATCTTCTTTGTGATTTTTTTCAAAATCGTCTTCCAGTCGTTTTGCTTCCGGAGATTCCACATCAATGAATGGAGCGGTCATGCGCGTAAAATCTTCCATTCTCCCCTCTCCCGAAAAAATCGTACGAACGCCCAAAAGATTCAACCCGATAACTGATTCCTTTACCGGCTCTCCGACTGGATTTCCTAATGCCCCCCGTATTGCCTCAACAACCGCGCGCCTTTCTTCCCATTGTCTAACCCTCTCGCTTTTTGATTGTATTTTCTCGAATTCCATATTAAATGGTCATTACTTCTTTTTCCTTTTCCTTACCAATGTCATCGACTTTTTTATTGTATTCGTCAACAATTTTTTGAACCGTGTCGCGCTGTTTAAATTTTTCGGTTTCTGAAATCTCCCCGCCTTTTTCTTTATGATCAACGCCCTTCATTTCGTCCTCACGAACGCGTCGTATAGCAATGCGCGCCTCTTCCATCCTCTGCTTCGCTATTTTTACAAACTCTTTTCTCCGCTCTTCGGTAAGCGACGGGATCGCGAGGCGAATCGAATCTTGATCAACAATTGGATTCATGCCGATGTTCGAGGATTGAATTGCTTTTTGAATCGGGATCATCATTCCCTTATCCCACGGCTTAATGACAATTTGCCGCGCTTCCGGCGTAGAAATTGCCGCCATGGATTTTAACGGCATCATAGCGCCATATGATTCCACTTGCAGATTTTCAACCAAAATAGGACTTGCCCGACCAGTGCGAAGTTCGGCTAAAACGCCATGAAGATGCTGAATTATTTTTTCAAATTTTTCTTTCATATTATTATATTAGAGTTCAAGAAGAAAATTTTCAAACGCAATTCGCGGATTAACATTTGTTTCGGATAGAATGGTTTGCGTCCGAAAAAGAGCCGAAAGAACGCGTACATACTCTTTCGTTGTGTACCGCTCCTCGAACTTTTTTACAAATGCCGAAGAGATTTTAAGCGCGCGAGAATGTTCAGGAACCCGTGAAGCGAGAAAAAGCGACCGAATAATTCCAAAAAAATATTCGACATATTGTTGCAGCGGCTCTTCGTTTTTTATCATATCATCAACTTTTTGTAAAAATTGATACGGTGGAACCGAGAGGAGCGCATATGCAAAGCTGTAATTTTTCTGCGCTTCTCTAATATTAGATGGATCCGAGAGGCCAAGAAAGAATTTTCCGGGAAGGCCCTGCGCAAATCGAGCGAGCGTACCTCGTTCATTTTCTGACATATTCGGATGGTGTGAGGCGCAATATTCTTCAAACACGCGCGTTGAAACTGCTGGAACGCGAATTGTGACAGAACGAGAAACAATAGTCAAAAGAATTGATTCTCTCGTTTCCGCACTCATAACAAAATAAACATTCTCCGGCGGTTCCTCTATTGTTTTCAAGAAACAATTTGACGCTTCGCGCGTAAGGCCTTCCGCATGTTCAATGATAACAATATAGGGCTTATTCACAAGAGAAGTTTTCCCTATTTTTTCCTGTATCGCGCGCGCGACATCAATACTGATTCCGCGCGTTGTGTCGCATATCTCTTCTTTTACCGTCTCGGGACGAATAATATGCGCAATGCCAACAACGCTGTCCGAGACGCACATAGCGCATTCTCCGCATCCAAGAAAAATATTTTTATCGCACAAAAGCGTACGCGCGATTGCTTCGGCAAGAGTTCCCTTGCCCGAATGACGACGCCCCCAGAAAAAAATTGCATGCGGTATTGCACTTTTTGCGTGAGCTTTTTTAAGAAATTGTAAAATGCTATCACGACCGATAATATTCATATTTTTTATTTAAACACTAAACCTACTGCGTAATTATATATGTATTTTTTTGTTTTTTCAAAAAGCCGTCTTTAGCAAGCAGTGCAAGTATTGAAAAAAGTTTTTTACCTGCATAACCGGAAAGTTTTTTTGAAAACAAGAGTTGTTTTTTTATTTGAGCAAGCGACGCATTGTTGTTTTTGGCGACATAATCAAGTACATAAGACCGCGCATGTCGCTGTGATCCTTCAAACTTCGTTTGTTTTGTATACTGTTTGCTTCGACGATTCGGGTTTTTAATATTTTTCATTGCTAAAGCGCCATAATCCATAAGCGCCCCGCACCATTTCCGAATATGTTTTTTTGGAAGCGTTTTCTGAATGACAGAAAATATCATCGCATCCGTTACCCCATTCGCATCAGGGAAAAATTCATGCAAAAATACACGCCGTATGTTTGTTTCGATAAAAACATTAGACATGCCCCATGCAAATGTTTGAATGGCGCGCGCGGTATAATCTCCAATGCCTGGAAGTGCTCGCAACGCTTCATAGTCTTTCGGAAATTTTCCTCTGTAGTCACGGACGATTATTTCTGCCGCACGCTTCATATAGAGCGCGCGACGATTGTACCCAAGACCTTTCCACGCAATGACTATTTCCGCAAGTGGGGCGTGCGCACAACGATGTACTGTTGGGAATTTTTTTATAAAATCGGCGTATTGAAAAATAACCCGTTCCACCTGCGTTTGCTGGAGCATAAGCTCGGACACGAAAATTCTGTATGGGTCGCGCGTTTTTCTCCATGGCAAATCATGACGGCCGTGTACGCGATACCAGCGCAGTATTGTTCTTCGAAATTTTATAAAATTATAATTCATATAAACATGATAGTACCACTCTCTTTTTCTAAAAAGAAAAACCCGTCTTATTTTATGACAAAACGGGTTTTAACAATCATAACAGCATCCGTATTCCATTCGCATAGTATTTTTTTGCATGCATGACGCCCACAATCACACCCATGCATACCGCAATGTACCACAACAAAAGAAAAATCTTTGAGTGCGTAATAAAAATTGAGTCGGCGTAGTTTTTCAATTCTCGTTTAAGACGCGCCCCAACCAGTATGAGCATTTGCAAAAATCCAGCGTATATAAGCGCTAACAATCCCATAACGCTATGTGGAGTCCACGAAGCAAGAGGGTTGAAAGTGTACATGTCGTATGTCGCCCACAGATCAAAAATAAAAGCCATGGAAAAAAGAAATTTTACAGTCGGGTTTAATCCTCGCATATGAGCGCCAATAACCGAAATGGTATAGAATGCGCCGGCAACCAAAATTTTTGCGAAAACAAGCGCTAACGCTAATCTCATTATTGTGCCTCTTTTTGGTAAGGTGCAATTCTCACATAGCATAGTAAAACAACGATTTTTTGCAAGATATTGCGGTAGACCTAACAAAAAAACACCCAGCTTAAGAGCGGGGTGTTTTTAACATCTTACAAACTTTGAATATCGCCCTTTACATCCTGAAAATCACCGTCAACATTCTCAATATTTATCGTATTGAGTTCCGTGTCAATCGAGCTCGTCGTGTCTGTTTGCGATTCAGTATTTGCTGGAACAATTAAACCTGGCATAACCGGAGCCGGTGTGACTGGAGCCAATACCACAAACCACACACCCAGAACAACGATCACAAGTAGTATAATTCCAATAATAAGATTTTTGTTCATAACTCTTTAGAATTACTATTGAGCTCCTGCTCCTGTTGAGTTGCTTGATTCAACCGCAACGTCTTCGACCTCGTTGACTCGCGGTATTTGCGCTAATGCCACCACGGCTTTGCGAACCGCGTCATGCGCCGCGCGAACCATTTCCTGAACTTTCTTCAAATCATCGTGAAGCGCTTTTCGCGCAGTCTCTACATTTGAACGGAGAGTTTCTTCCGTCCCGACGGTGATTGGATAGGTCTTCCCCGCTTGCGTTACAACTGCCGATCGTGCTGACATAATCGCCGTTTCTGCTACGGAAATCGCGGTACGAACCGACGCCACATCAAGACCATTTGCCTCTGCTTTATCGGTACGAGAACGCACGCGATTAAGAGCTTTTTCAATTTTATCGAGAGTTTCGGCAAAATGATTCGTGCGATTTTTATTGATCTCGTCCAGCCGTTTATCAATTTTTTCAACGACATTTTTCTTCCGCTCATCGCGGATTGATTTCAATCGCTCTTTCATCTGATTGCGCTTTTCCTCAATTTTATTTTTTAGCTCTTCCCGTTTTTGCTGGAATTTATCGCGAAATTCTTCGCGCTTCTGCTGAACTGTCGCGCGAGTTTCCTCCCGCTTCTGCATAATCGTTGCGCGAAGCTCTTCGCGCTTTTCAGGATTTTGGCGAATATCATTGCGGATATTCTGCACGCCCTCACGAAGATTCTGCTTTAAGTCCTTCACGCCTCCCTGAAGATCTTGTCGCGCGTCACGAACCTCGCCTCGAAAATCTTGGCGAATGTCTTTCACTTCTTGCCGTACTCCCTGACGCACATCGCGAATCTCCTGACGAGATCCAGGCGGAATTCCTGCCGGAGCGGTTCCCGTGGGAGCTTGCGCCATAGCCGACAATGCCAAAACAAATGTACTTGCCGCAACTAAATATTTTTTCATTGTTATAATTAATTATTTAAAACCAATCAACTTACGACTTTTATCA
>CAYIPF010000020.1:0-9784 GCA_964365285.1 uncultured Candidatus Saccharibacteria bacterium
GTGTTTCGCCGAGGAGGCGAAAAATGCGATGACCGAACGAGAGTGAGGAAATACTGAAGCCAGCAGGCGGAACGTAGGAAATACTAAGGCTAGCAAGCCGAATGTACGGGAACAAAGGTCAATACCGCGCCGGTCTGTGCCGCGCGTTTGTACGAGCGAAGCGAGTTCCAACGGATACCTTGGGGCTTTGCCCCAAGGAGCTTTATTTGACTTTTTTTTGAAGACGAGTATTATGATCCTATCAATTAAAAGCCCCCGAAAGGGCTTTTAAAAAAGCCCGATTTTTCTGATAATTAAATTAAAAATCATACGCTATTATATGTTTCAAAAACTTATTGAATATATAAAATCAACGCGCGTTGAGATGGAGAAGGTGACCTGGCCTACGCGAAACGAAATTATGCGCGATACTATTCTCGTTGTAGCGTTTTCGCTTGGGCTCGCGGTTTTTTTAGGCGGATTGGATTATTTTTTTCAATTTTTACTTAATCGTTTTATTTTATAGTATTTTATTTAGAATTCTGAACAAAGTGAAGAAATTATAATTATAAAATCTATACCCCACACATAGTCTGACATTAGACGGATATATACAAAAAGCTGAAGGCGAAGCCGCTTCGCTCTCAATCAAAAGTATACAAAGGATCAGTGATGGACTATGTGTGGGGTGCTCATGATTGTAGCGAAATTATCTCGCTTTCTCATGAGCTCACAATTTCGACAATCATGGCAAAACAAACAGGTGAATTCGGAAGAAATTGGTACGCGATTCATACCTACTCGGGGTATGAAGACGCGGTTTCCAGAAATTTGAAACAGCGCATTGAATCCCTCGGCATGGAGGACAAGATTTTTAATGTTCTTGTTCCCGTTGAAAAGAAAATTAAGATTAAAAACGGAAAACGCAGAGTGATTGAGGAAAAAATTTATCAAGGGTATGTTTTGGTTGAAATGATTGTTACGGATGATTCATGGTATGTTGTGCGTAATACTCCGCGCGTGACCGGATTCGTCGGTTCAGGAATCACTCCGACGGCAATTTCTCCGGAAGAGATAGCCGCTATTCAGGGGCGAATGGGCGTTGAAGAGCCGAAATTTAAAATTGATGTTCAGAAGGGAGACGCTGTTAAAATTGCCGACGGACCATTTAAAGATTTTGATGGCAAGGTTTCAGAAGTTGACGAAGAACGCGGAAAGATTAAAGTGCTGGTGAATATGTTCGGTCGCGATACTCCCGTTGAGCTGGATTCGTTGCAGATTAGGAAAATATAAAAAGCGTGTAATAGGGTATAGGGGATAGCCAATAGGGTATAGTAATTATTCCGCCAGAGGCGGAAGCCCGCTTAGAATGCAAAATCCTACACACTGCCCACTAAACCCTATTCACTACCAATATGGCAAAACCAATTAAAACAATCGTAAAATTGCAGATTCCTGCGGGCGCGGCAACTCCCGCTCCGCCGGTCGGAACCGCTCTTGGTCCTCATGGGCTTAATTTGGGTGAATTCGTATCTAAATTTAACGAAGCAACCAAACAGCAATCCGGTAGCATTATTCCGGTTGAAGTTACGATTTATGAAGATCGCACATATAGTTTTAAATTAAAAACTTCTCCGGCGTCTGACATGCTTCGCAAAGCGGCTGGCGTTGAAAAGGGCTCTGGAGTTCCTAATAAAAACAAGGTAGGAAAAATTACTAAAGCGGATTTGCGAAAAATCGCCGAAACAAAAATGATTGATTTGAACGCAAACGACATTGAAGCGGCGGAGAAGATTATAGCCGGCACCGCCCGCTCAATGGGAATAACCATAGAAAAATAATTAAGCAGCAGATTTAACGCAAAAATTGCCCCATGAGTATGGGGCAATTTTTAGTTTGCAGAAATTATTTTTTTTGGTATGTTCTATTTAGCAACTTGAAACAATAGAACGCAGGGAGGGGCATATGCGTGAAAATCGCGATAGAATGCGTTTCGATGTTTTTTTAGGATCAATTATTTTGCATTCGATTTTGGCAACATGTGATCGTTTGCGACTCGCGTGTGGAATTGTTAAGGATAAACGGTTGCGTGGAATTGGTTTTAACGGTTCTGTGACTGGAGAGCCCCATTGCGATGATGTCGGTCATTTGATGGTTGAGAATCACTGTCTGCGAACGCGACATGGTGAAAAAAACGCCATAAGCAATACGGACAGGCCACATCTTCAGAATGCCGAAGCGATTATTGTTGCCACCCCATGCCTTGATTGCACAAAAGATTTAATTCACGAAGGCGTGAAAAGAATCAATTATATGAGTGCGTATCCAAATGCAAAAGGCAAAGAAATCATTGAAGAGATGGCCGTGAGGCAGGGGGTCATACTGCGACAATTTGATATTGATTTCGCCGATTTTTTCCAGAGACTATTTGATTTTTTGGCACGGCCAGGCGGAGTATTGTATCGAGCCGGATATCGATTAAAAATTACCAAAGAGCCGATGGAGAAAAAATAACATGGAAAAAATATACATTGCGATCATTGGGAAAATGGCTGCGGGCAAGGGGAGGTTTGGCATCCTGCTTGGCGAGGAGCTTGGTTTAGATGTGGAGATATCGTTTTATGGCTTTTCCGATCCTTTGAATATGGTGCTTGATATATTACATCTTCCACGGGAGCGGGCATATCAGCAAAAGATCTCGACGATATTGCGTGGTGCGTTTGGCGAAGAAGTCATTGGCAATGCGCTTAAACATATTGCAGAAGTCGATGATTCCGAAATTATTTTTTTCGATGGCGTGCGTCGCCCGCAGGATGTTGCGATGCTTCATGGACTTTCCAACAGTCACCTTATTGCTATTGAGGCGCCGGCAGAGATTCGGCTTGAGCGTTTGAAAAAGAGGGCTGATCGGCCCGGTGATGCCGAAAAAACATGGGAAGAATTTTTAGCTGAGGATAATGCAGAATCAGAAAGCAAGATTGACGAGATTGCAAAAGCTGCCGATGTCCATATTGATAATTCCGGAACCGAAGAAAGCCTTCGCGCGCAGGTAAAAGAATTTTTACAAGCAAAAATGGGACTCGTGCTGTAGCACGAGTTTTTTCTTTGTTTCACGCAAGAACAATCGCATGTCAATTGGCCATTAGTTTTATGCAGGTTATTATTTTGCCATGTTAGTTTTTGTACATTGTCATCATAAGGAGGCGTATCATGGAAAAAAAGAGGAGTCACGCAAAACTGCTTCGAGGTGCTTTTGTTACCTTTGAGGGCGGTGAGGGAGGCGGTAAAAGCACTATTATTTCCTTAGTAAAAAAACGCATTGAAGAATATGGACATAAAGTCGTCATAAGCCGTGAGCCAGGCGGAACAGTTTATGCTGAGGCAATTCGAAATCTTATTTTCGATCCTCATAAGACTGCGGATGGTGAAGGCGGCGTTCATGGTCGTACAGAGGTACTTTTGTTTTGCGCGTCCCGTGCCCAGCATATCGAGGGCTTTGTTCGACCCATGCTTGAGGAGGGTTGGATTGTTCTTTGCGACCGGTTTGAGGATTCGACATTTGCATATCAGGGCGCTGGTCGAAAATTATTATTAACACATCAAAGAATGATCCCTATGATCAGTGCGTTTGCTCGGCAGGACATATATCCGTCTCTCACGATTCTTTTGGACATTGATCCGAGGGTTGGATTGGAGCGGAAAATGAAAGCTGAAGGGAAAGGCGCGGAAGTGAATCGTTTTGACGAAGAGATGCTTGGGTTCCATGATCGGATACGACATGCCTATCTTCGTATGGCTCGGAAAGATCCGAAGCGTTGGCGCGTGATCAATGCTTCTCAAACGGTCAATAGGGCTCTTGAAGATGTTTGGTTGGTATCGAGTAAGCATCTTGGCATTTAATATCAAGATTTATGACAAGCGAAACGGTATGTTCCGCTTGTTTTTTAAATTTTTTTTGTTATGCTGTTGTGCAGTTCATTGAAATTTTTAAAATGGAGGTATTGTGGAGGAAAATCCGTATCTTAAAAAAGACGCTGATCGCCTCATTATAACTTCGGAAGGACACGCGTTTCTTGAAAAAATTGTTACTGATACGCGAGGACCGGTTTACGCGTTTACGAATCAAGCGTCACCTCTCATTACAGCCGCCGCAATGGCTCGATTATCGCGGCGAGGGAGTGATCTCCGTGAAATTTTGCTTGATGAATTCGTATTGCGAGGCGACGAATCCGCAGATGGTGTTATTGACCGCGTTGTAACCGGATTTGGGGATGATTCGGTTCAGCAGCTCATGATAGTTTCGATGGTTGTGGAAAATGCGTCAAACATCCTTACAAAAAAAATCGAATGGGGGCGTTTACGCGCGTATCTTGAACAGTCTACCAGGTATATTTTTTTTGATTCGAAAGATGTCAATGGAAATTATCGTCATTTTGTTCCACGGCTATCGGCGGAGATTGAGCACGAATACCGCAGTACAATGGATCGAATATTTGATGTATATTCAAAAATGGTTCGTGGGATGACTGAGTATGTTCGTACAAAAACAAAAGAGCCAAGTGATAAGAAAGAGAGAATTGCATGGCTGGGAGCAACGCGCGCGCAAGCGTGCGATGTGGTACGGCCAATACTTCCCGCTTCTACAATGTCTACCGTTGGTATCGTTGCGTCGAGTCAATCGATCGAATACCTTATTCTGCATCTTGCGGGGGAACGGCTTCTGGAGTGTAGAAAAACGGCAAAAGATATTTTGCGGGAAGCCCGTAAAGTTGCCGCGCCGTTTTTGAAGCGTGCTGATATGCCTGAACGCGGTGGCGCGATGGTTGCATATCGCATGAATACTCGCGATGCGATGCGGGAATTGGCGCGCATATATCTTGGAAACGCCACAGCAGGATCATTGATATCCAAGCCGGTCGTTTTGCTCGATTATTGGCCCCACGATGAGCTTGATATTGTTCCTGAAATGCTGTTTGGACAATCGACTCTTCCGATTACGGATATTGAGAAAGCGACGAAAGGATTGAACAAGCATCAGAAAGAAAAAATATTCCATGCGTATATGGGGCGTCGTCTCAATCGGCGGCATAAACCAGGCAGGGCCATTGAAAAGATCCATTATGAATGGCAGATTACTGCGGATTATGGAACATTTCGGGATTTACAACGCCATCGAATGGTCGATATGTTGGAGTGGCAAAATCTCACTACGGAATACGGATACGATGTGCCTCCACTCGTGAGTGATGCGGGGTATGAAGATGATTTTCGCGCATGCTTTGCGTTATCAGAAAAATTATACGATACCATGCGCGATGCCAGGTTGGAGGAAGAGGCTCAATACGCAACGCTTCTTGGACATAAAATGCGGTATCGCTTTATGATCAATGCTCGTGAAGCATTTCATTTGCACGAATTACGAACTGGTCCGCAAGGACATCCCGGATACAGAAAACTTGTGCAAGAAATGCATACCGAACTTACACGGGTACATCCGCTTTTGGGAGCCACAATGAAGTTTGTGAATATGGGAGAAGATCCGGAACTTACGCGTCTTGCCGGAGAGCTCGCGACGCAGAAAAAACTTGAGTTACTTGAAGGGGAACACATATAGCATAGCTATACGCCTATCCGCATAGGCGTTTTTCTTTTTGTGAAATTTGGATATACTGGACGCATGTTAAAAAGCGCAAAAAAATTATTCGATATTCGCGATTCAGTTCACGGCACAATACAATTTACATCGCTTGAAAAACGAGTCATTGATCATCCGTATATTCAGCGATTGCGGTATATCCATCAGCTTGGATTCGTGTTTTTTGTTTATCCGGGGGCAACGCATGATCGTTTTTCCCATGCTTTGGGAGCGATGCATATTGCGGGGCGGTTGTGGAAGCAGATTGTGGATTCAAGTCGTTCTTTTTTGCTTTATTATATGACTGCCACTGATATTGAATATCTTGGGAAAATTGTACGGCTTGCCGGGCTCCTTCATGATTCGGGACACGGACCTTTTTCGCATACATCCGAAAAGCTTTTGCCAATGCTCAAAACGCTCGAAGTTCCGAGAGAATGGTATCGTACGCCCATTAAAAACAGCGAACGCGCAACGCATGAGGATTACAGTGTTATGGTTATTGCATCATTAGCGCACGGAAAAAATGCGCCTATTAGCACGATTGAAGCTCGGGATATCGCCTCTTTAGTGCATCATCGCATCAAGCCATCTGAGGAATGGAATAGAAGGTTTTCCCGCGCGTTAAAGAAAAAATTTATCGTGCATGATGTTGTACAGAGCTTTATTTCGGGTGACTTGGATTGTGATCGAATGGATTATTTGATGCGCGATGCGCACCACACCGGCGTCCCGTATGGTTTTTATGACATTGATCGCTTGATCAGCGCGCTGTCTCTTATTTCTTTGTCGGCGACCGGCACTGCGCTTGGTTCGTCGAAGGGCGAGGTGCATGCAGCGCTTGATTATACGGGGATTCGCGCGTTTGAGGATTTTTTGCTTGCCCGTTACCACATGCTCCTTCAGGTATACTTTCATAAAACAGCGAATTGCTTTGATTATTTTTTGAAACAGGCGTTTATTACCGGAGAGCTCTTGTATACAATTCCTGCTGTGATGGAGAAGTTTGCGCATCTTCGTGATAGCGCGATTTTTGAGAAGCTTTTTTCCGCGGCTCAAAATCCAAAAAATGTTTGGTCACGACGGCTTATTTCGCGAATTCCGGCAACGCTCGTATTTTCAACTTCGATGTTGAGAGAGGGAAAACAGAAAGAGCGGGACAAAAAATTATTGTTACGGGAGATTGCTTCCGTATGTACGAAAAAGGGAGTCGTGCCAATTATTGTTTCATCCGCTCAGCATTTATACCGTTCTCCCGCAAAGAAACAGTCAGGCGCAAAACTTTTTGTCGTGAAGCGCGTTATGGGCGAAGATTTTTATGAGCCAATTGAGAAATATTCAAACCTTCTTCAAAAATATAACGAAGAGATCAATCTTTTTGATGTATATATCGTGAAAGAGGATTATCCTAAAGTCGCGAGCAGTTTAAAGAAGCTTTTAGTCGGATATCAGCAAAAAGCTCTTGGATTATAGCGTTTTTGAGTTTCTGTGATGGAATTGTTTTTTTAGAAAGAAAGAGTAGTATAAGGATACATACGCGTACATACAGTATGCGGGTTCTTTTAAAAGGGGAGGTAGCCTCATGCGTCGAAGTAATCATGCGATTTTTTCTTGCGTTCTTGTGTGCGCGATGTTTTTTCTATCTGGTTGTTATACCTATGTCGGTTCAAGCAAAAACACATCGCCAATTATTTCAAGCTATGAAAATTTTGTGAGCTGGGAAGAAGCATCGGAAACTATTATCCCGCAACTTGAAGATGGTCTTATGGTTATGACCGAAAAAGAAGTGTACGCGCTTTTTAAGCGACCACCCAATGAGCGACAGGCGTATTCTGATGCGATTTCGGTGCTTTCCAAGAGCTACGCGCTTTTAAATGTTTCGGGGGCTTCTTCTGGAAATCTTTCGATCGGAACTTCCGTCGTTATAAAAGATAAAGTTCCAAAACTTCGCGGGGCAGTATGGACATTTTCAAGCGTGGTGCAGAAAAATTTCAAAACGCTTATTACGGATCACAGCTGGAACACGAGTAACAGTTTTTTGGTTCTTGTTCTTTTTTATGATGGGAAACTCGCGACCATGCAGGTAATGTCGACCGAAGACATCACAAAGTCAGGAGCTTTTACAAGCGAACGGCTTGTCGAATACGGGATGCAGGCAACTCTCTATGCTCTTCCAGCGATTATTCTTGCCGGAGCAATAACAAAAGCGTCTGACCGTCTTGCGGTTGGCGTTGAACGCGGAGCAGATTCTATGGGCGGAAGCGTTGAACGGGGATCAGCTACGATAGGCAACAGTATGGATGGGATTTCAAAGTCTATTGATAATACTGGTATTGGCGCTGTTACAGATAACTTGAAAGGTCTTGGAGGGGTAAACGGAAGTGGATCTATTACGACGCCAGGTGGCAGCGTTATTCAGGGGGGGTTTAGTACGGTGAAGTAAATCAGTTGTTCGAAAATTATATTCTGCCGAGCGTGCATAGCGCGTGCTCGGCGGTTTTTTTGTGTGAAAAATTATGATATAGTGTCATATACTATATGAAAGTATTAGAACCCGTTATTGGCATTGAGGTGCATGCGGAATTGAATACGGCGACAAAAATGTTTTGCGGATGCAAAAATGATCCGAATGAACGGCATCCCAATATTAATATTTGTCCGATTTGCATGGGACATCCCGGCACACTTCCGGTTGTCAATGAAGCTGCGGTGCAAAAAATCGCGCTTATTGGTCTTGCGCTCCACGGGGAAATCGCGAAGTTTAGTCAGTTTGACCGCAAACAGTATTTTTATCCTGATTTGCCGAAAGGATATCAGATTTCGCAATACAAGCATCCGATTGTTCAGGGAGGGTATCTTGAAATTCCCAACTTTTCCGCCGGAGGCGGATCCGCCTCCGGCGGACAATTTTCAAGTAATGAAGCTCGCACTATTCGTTTAACGAGGATTCATCTTGAAGAAGATGCTGGGCGGCTTATACACGAATCAAGAAGCAAGAATCAGGAATCGAGTTTTAGTTTGGTCGATTTCAACCGTGCCGGAGTTTCACTGATGGAGTTGGTTACCGAGCCGGATGTTCGCACCGCTGAGGAGGCGCGGCTTTTTGCTGAAGAGCTTCGTTTGATACTTCGATATACGGGCGTTTCTGATGCAAACATGGAAAAGGGACAAATGCGCATCGAAGCGAATATAAGCTTGCATTATCCTGATGAGCCGTATGGAACCAAAGTAGAGGTGAAAAATATCAATTCTTTTCGTGCCGTTGAAAAGGCAATCGAATATGAAATTGCGAGGCAAACTGCGCTTATTGAAAAAGATGAAAAGATTATACAGGAAACGCGCGGGTGGGACGATGAAAAAGAAATTACCGTAAGCCAGCGGAAAAAAGAATCAGCCCATGATTATCGCTATTTTCCGGAGCCGGATTTGCCACCATTGCAATTTTCGTTCGAATTTTTGGAAAGTGTTCAGAAAAATCTTCCGGAGCTTCCCGCCGATATGCGAAAACGATTCCGTGAAGAATTTGGCATTACGGAAAAAACCATTGAAATTCTTATTTCGGATAAAAATTTCGCTGGATTTTTTGAGGAATCTGCATCAGAGTTGCGGTCGATGCTTGCTGAAACCGGGAAAGATGAAGGCGTTTCGCGGGGGATAACTCTTCTTATGAATTATTTAACCTCCGACCTCATGAGGCTTTTGAATGAGTCTTCGGTTGGCATTAACGATACGCGCATTACTCCGCATAGTTTTGCTGAATTGATGGCGCTTATAACATCGGGAACGGTTACCTCGTCAGTTGCAAAACAAGTTCTCGATGAGATGTTTCGGAGTGGCGCAGACGCGCACGCTGTTGTGCGGGACAAAAATCTTTCAGTGATAGGCAATACTGAAGAGCTTTCGCGCGCGATTGAAGAAGTTGTCAAAAACTCGGAGCGGGCTGTTTCGGATTATAAAAACGGCAAAAAAGAAGCAATGCAATTTCTTATTGGATCTGCGATGAAGGCATTGAGGGGCAGGGGGAATCCGGATACGCTCAAGGAGCTTTTTATAAAAAAATTAGGAAACTAGACCCACTGCGCAATTATTTTCGTCGCGAAATTTTCATAGTTTGGGCGAGACGAAGCCAAACATTCAAAGCATATACGGAGTATCTGTTGAGAATGTTTG
>CAYIPF010000021.1:0-9772 GCA_964365285.1 uncultured Candidatus Saccharibacteria bacterium
CCATAAGTTATCTTTTACAATTAGACTACTGAACATTGAAACTTAACAATGAAAATGGGGTTATAATGGCTTTATTTGTTGGCGTTGTGTTATTTGTGATTTTTTTATATATCATGTTCATGATGGGTGATGGAGATTAAGCAAGCAACCGATTTATATATGATAGGATGTATACATTAAAGGGTTGGGGGAAGTGTTCATATTTCAGTATTTTTCTTAGGTCTTTTACAAAGTGAGCAAATTCACAATCTAACCACTGAGGTGCTATATGTTTGTTGTTGTTGCAATGATAATCGTATTAGGCAGTTTTATTCTTGGTATAGGGATTGCTAACGTTGGGTCCACTATCCACTCGATTGACTCGATAGGTTTCATGATAACATTTGGAATCATGGTTACCGCCGTGGGAATTCTTCTTGCTATAGCTTCAATCGTATTTGAAGCGACTAATGGAGTTGTTGAAAACATCCTTAAGAAACCCCAACCCCCCACCCAACTCTAAGCTCTAATCCAACAAGAGAGCTCCTCGATCAAAACATCATCGTGCGGGCTCTTTCTTTTTTAAATTTTCAAATTCAAATTATTCGAATTCGTTCGTGTATGTCTTAATTTTTTTCTTCTTAACCGGCTTATTTCGCAAAGACGACTGAGAAACCGAAAGGAGCGTTGTGGAACGACCGTCGCCAGAAAAGCTCGAGGCATTGAAAGAACGGTTTCTTTTTCGCACAAAGATGCGAAAAATTGCGTGGAGAGCATTTTGGACCATTTTCATCACAACTGGTGCGGTAATTCTTCTTGAGCTTTCGGGAAATGATGTGTTTGAAATATCGAAAGCCCTCGCGATTGCAGTTTTTCTCATTTGCTTTGTCCCATTCGCGCTTTGGATGCTGGTGAAAACGATAATTAAATAAATACTTTCTTAACTATCGCCACAAAAGCCCATTAACCTACACTGGTTAGTATGGGCTCTTTTTTTACCCATAATACTTATCTTTGTAAAAACGTATTAACTGTTCAACGTCCGTGATAACTCCAGGGTCGCCGATACCAACTTTTAATTTTTTCTGCACAGAATCCAAGTCCATTGCTCCCTCCAGCACAGCTTCTTCGATGTCTTTATCCGTTATATTCAACCGCTCATCAACAATGCGCGCGCCATCAACTTTAATTCTATCATAAAACTCATTTTTTCTAAACCAATCATTCGCCGCCTTCCGAAACGCCTTGTCTGCCAAAACCGAACAATGAATTTTACGGTTCGGCAGACCGCCCAAGCGCATCATAATATCTTGCGGTTTTATTTTCAATGCCTCATCAATTGTTGATCCTCCGTTTTCCGTAATCATCACGGAATACATAGAGGTCGCGGCAATAGCAGACGCGCATCCAAATGTCCGCCATTTCATTTCAGTAACGCGCTCTGTTGCCGTATCTATTTTGAACCACATATTCATCATATCTCCGCACGCCGGACTTCCAACCATTCCTTCCGCATCAAACTCTCCATCTTTCGGGTCTTCAAGGAGGATATTTCGCGGACTGAAAAAATGATCCTTCACAATCGGCGAATAATACCACTTCTCGCCAGTGACTTGATTTACGACATCAATTTTTTTTGTATCCTCGGTCATAATTTTCTAAACGCTTTACGCTGAACGCTACTTATATGTTTTTCCCCCGACTTTTATTTTCGATCCCTGCCCCGCAAACGCTTCCGGATGCGAAACTTCTTTCTGGCCAATCTCGATTCGTACCGGGGAAATATCCCGCAACTTTTGAATTATGTTCGGTAAAACCCCAAGCACAAAATCCAAATCTTCTTTTGTTGTCTTCCGTCCAAACGAAAAACGAATAGAACCATGCGCGTATTCATAGGGGACTCCCAGCGCCAAAATCACATGCGAGGGGTCAAGCGTTGTTGAAGTACACGCCGAGCCGGTAGAAACAGAAATGCCCTCGTTATCCAAATACAAAAGCACCGCCTCACCCTCGACATCTAAAAATGTAATATTTACATTGTTCGGCAATCGTTTCGTCCGATGACCGTTTAAAATAGCCTTCGGAATACGATTTTCAACTTCGCTGATAAAATAATCGCGAAGACATGTAAGCCGTTTATTCTCCGTTTCGCGTTCTTCATGCGCGATTTCTAAAGCCCGTGCAAGTCCGACGATAAGCGCTGTGTTTTCCGTTCCCGATCGAAGTCCTTTTTCCTGCCCGCCACCATATACGATTGGCTCCAAACGCACGCCCTGCCGTATGAACAACGCCCCGATGCCTTTTGGCCCATAGATTTTTGATCCGTTGAAGGTCAAAAGATCCGCTCCGAGATAATGCACATCCATATTCAAAGCGCCCGCCGCTTGGCACGCATCAGTGTGAAAATATGGCAACAGGGTTTTTCCATTTCTTGATTCTTTTATGATCCGCCCAATCTCATGAATGGGCTGAATCGTGCCGATTTCATTATTCGCGTACATTATAGAAACTAAAATAGTATCCGGACGAAGCGCTTTTTTAACATCCCCGGGATTTACAATTCCGTCTTCAGCAACAGGAACCAGCGTCAACTCAAAACCCTCTTTCTTTAATGCTTCGGCAGTATGCAATACTGCGTGATGTTCAATAGCGGAAATAATTATATGCTTGCCATGCTGTGCGTGCGCTTTGGCTATTCCTAAAATTGCGAGGTTATCCGATTCCGTACCGGAACCGGTAAAAATTATTTCGTCAGCCTTGCACTGAAGAATTTTGGCAATGCGTGAACGCGCGGTATCAATGGCGTCCTTGGCGCGCAGCCCCGCACGATACATCGAAGACGGATTTCCAAACTCAACGCAAAAATATGGTCGCATCGCTTCGAGCACCCGTTCGTCTATATAGGTTGTAGCCGCGTGGTCAAGATAAATTTCTTTTTTCATATAATAGACCCGCTGATTAAAGATGTTTCCTGTTGTCATGCCGAAGGCAGATCCGCCTTTGGCGGAAAACTCAAGAATTTAGGCTACGACTTTATGAAAATTCCTCACCAGATACGCTGTATATGCCTCAAAATTTTCATCTCGTCTCGCTTAAAATTCTTGAGTTTTACCGACGGAAAATCTTTAATCAGCGGGTCTAATCAATATTTTTTAGCTAAATGTCGCGCGTGCAAATATTTTATTTATTTTCGCGTCAATGCCTTCAAATCGCCGCGAGATAGGAGACGATTTCCACAAAGGACACGACTGATTAGGGCGCGGATTTTTTACACAATGCATTTCTTCAATTCCCTCAAAAATACAAACGATATCCAAAAATGAAATTTTCTTTGGATTTTTAATAAGACGATATCCGCCCCCCTTTCCTTTTCGTGCCTCAAGCATTCCGGCTGATTTCAATTCTTGCGCGAGTTTTTCCAAAAACATCCGCGAAACTTGAATTTTTTCAGCGCTCCTTGCAACAGCAAAAAACTCGCCAGATACAAAGGTTTGCTTGAGAGAATCGATAAGCGCTATCGCGTAATCGGTTTTTCGTGAAAAAATCATCTGTGATGTATAAATAGAATGACCATATATCAATATCGGACTATTTTAGTCCTATATTGATATACTATTCTTCTCAAAAAATATGTCAAATTTTTTTGCTAAAAAAATAATCCCTGTGTATAGGGATTATACCTGCTTTTACAGCATGTTCGCTTCGGTTTCTTCGATAAGTTTTCCGAGAAAGCGTTCATAGTGAGTTCCGCCCGTTGCGATATCTCCTCTTCCCTTGCACTTAATATACTGAACCGCGGCGTTAATATGTTCGCGTCTGAATTCACCAAGAGCGATATGCGCGTCATTAAATGCGTCTTTAACGCGCGCATCGTCTTTGCGCAAAACGGCAAATTCCCTAATCGAAGGGGATTCTTCAATCGCGCGAAGCCACGCTCTTTGCTCAGGCGTTCGATAAAATTCTAATTGTTCAAGATGTTTCGTTAATTCCGTCTCTGTGTGCAAAACGCCAAGCGCGCGATCAAACGACATAATTGCGGCGGACTCGGCACCAGTTTCACCCTTCAAAAGATCAAAGTGCCCTACGCCTTCGTATGTGATGTCCTTAAAATAAAAAATCCATGGACGAACATGAAGATAATAATGATCCGGACTGCACACAGACGGAATCGTTCGAAATGTTTCTGACATCGTTCGCAAAGACGCGCTTATTTCGGAAAGCGCACTGACAAATCCATCATCGTCTCCATGAAACACGGCATTCTTTGCGGTAACAATTGCACACAGTCCCAATCCCGCTTCCGCTTCTATTTCTACATGCGGAAGAATAAATCCTGATTCATCGCGATCATAGGGTGGAACGGTGAAGTGCTGAAGAAGACGAAGGTTTGAAAACTCAATCGGTTTTTTGTTATCAAGAACGGCAAAGTTTGAAAGCGCGTACGACCAATACGCGAGAATCGGCTGGACACATAGTTTTTCCGCAAGCGCGACAAACGGAACGGCAAGATTGGCGGGAATAGTTTTCGCGTGAGGAGCGTCAATATCTGTAACACAATCAGCCCACGCATACGCGCTTACAAAAAATGACAGATGTCGAAATGCGAGTTTTGCATCGCTTGCGCCATCAAAAAATCCAACGCTTTCAATCGGCAACGAAGGCAATGTTTCCAAATGGGCACGAAGCGTTCCCGCGTAGAGCATCGCCGGAAGATTCTGTGCCGCTTCATCATACCTTCGATAAAGTTCTCCGTTTTCTCTCGGATAACAAAAACGCTTGTGAAGATCTTTTTTTGGCAAGAATCCTCGTTTTTTCGAAATCACGGTTTCCTCATTTACCATCCATAGAAGCCGAGAAAGAGCAAACTTTTCCGATACCATACGCATGCAAAACCTCCTTGAAACCTTTTATGATTTTAACGAACAACGCACATACGGCTTGCTGACCTTTAGTATTTCCTCACTCCAGTTCGGTCATACATTCCGCCTGCTGGCTTTAGTATTTCCTCGCTCTTCGCTCGGTCACAACAAACAAAATAACAGCGTACGGCATACTACACCAACAACCATTAAAAAATCAAGCCCATTTATGGGCTTGATGGATTGTTTTGCTTAAGAATGTCTAAATCATGTTTTTGCTGTTTGAGCGCCTCAATGTCAAGCAAAAGCTTTTGGAGGCCTCCTTCGATTTTTTCGAGCGTAACTTTCGTGCGCTCATCATCAATGTTATCTTTTTGTTCTTCTTCGTTAATCTTATCGACATCTTCGGATATTTCATCAACATCCACGGAAATCTCCTCAACATCTTTCGATATCTCTTCGACATCTTCGGATATTTCCTGCACATCTTCTTGAACTTCTTCCAGACTTTCCGCGTGGCGATTGACCGTCATTTGAATAAAAATGGAAAGATAAATCGCCTCAAGCGAAACAGCTGTCGTGAGAATAAGTAAAACATTATCCATTGAAAGACCAAAAAACGGAAGCGTCAAAGCAATGGCAAAAAAAATAGTATGCACGACGAGAGAACCAATAGTCCCGATCCATTCGGTAATGCGCGTGGGAACCTTTTCTAATTTTTGTATGTGTTCTTTCATTCGTTATGTTTGTAAGTATAACGCATTTTACTTTTTTCTTCCATAGACCCGCTGATTAAAAATTTTCCGCCAAAGGCGGATCTGCCTTCGACATGACAACGGGAAATATCTTTAATCAGCGGGTCTACTATCTTTTGTTTCCGGTGTTGACGCTTGAAACCGCCGTATGAGCGGCGCTTGCTCTTGCTCAAAATCCACCGCGTGATCAGGTCGTGTGATTTCCGAAATGTGCGGGGTGTCTGTTTTTTGCATGATCTGAATTCGTTTCGTCGGATAATGATTTCGCGCATCCAATGGAGTACGCGGAATTTGTATGTTTTGCTCGGTTACAGAATCCAATAATTCCGTTTCGTGTATTTCTTTAGACGGCGCGGTACTTACAAAACGGCGCGATATTTTTAACACAAAAAATAAAACCGCTGAAACGCCAACGATGCTCGCCCAAAAAAGAAAACCCCTCCCCCTCGCGCGCACAATGGACTGAAAAACAGCCACATCTGACCATTCCGAATTTCCGCCGTCACCATCCCGCGCGCGGGCACGCACCGTCCACTCGCCTTCCGCGAGAGCTAATTTTTCGTTAAAAAACCACTTTCCGTCTTTTTCAGCATTGATAAAACGACGAAGAGACCGCGCCCCTGTTTTTGAAAATTCTAGTTCAATCCGAACATCAGAATCAGCCGTCCCTTCAAGATGGAAAACGCCGTCAACGAGATATAAAGACGGTTCTATATTTAAAACAGGCGTCCGCGCATACGCGCCGGAAACAAAAAAAACGAAAATGGAAATAAGCAAAAAGCTATACCGCATAATTCTCGCGTTTACGAGGTTTCGCCTCGTAAACTTATAAATTTTAAATTTCAACCAATTTTTTCATTCTTGGAAAGGTTGCGAGATAAAATCCAGCAAGAATTACCGAACAAATTGCCCGCCCCACCAAAAAGTCGCGATATAAATAATTGGCAGAACGATGACGCTAACATACCACGCTGTCTTGCCAAGTTTTTGCCCGCCCAATTCGGCAATACGAACAAAAATAACGAACACCATAAACCATCCGACAAGAAGTCCTGCACCGGGCCATTCCGGATGCACAAGTTCTTTTGCCCCGCCTTTTTGATACCATGAAATCCATCCGCTCCATTTCATAACAAATACATGAAGTGCGGTGAGCGCAAAAACAATCCTCACGCCCCAATACTGAAGTGGCCACCAAACACGAGGATCCATTTTGCGCATAACAAAATTATTCCCAATAATAAAAATTCCGATAAGAAAAATAATTCCCGCGAGACCAAAAACAAACGGCCACCACAGCGCGCCATAAAAAATATCTACAGGAAAACGATTTGGAAGAAAATAATACGACGAAATGCCGTGCGCTATGGCAAAGAAAAACGCGACAATACCAAGTTCTTTTCGATACTGAACATAGCGGTCTGGAAAAGAAAAAAATCTACTCAGTGGACCAATAAGAAGAACGATTCCTAAAAGCACCGCTGCTTCTCCGGCGAAGACCTTGTTCATGATATACAAATCATAAAACCCTCGCCGATTATAAAGATAAACCGAAAAAAGCATAAAAAGAGGTACTGCAACCGCGCACGCAACTCCATATTGCTGAAATTGATAACCCCAGTTAATACCGTTTCGAGAGGGTTGCGTAATTACCCTCTCCTGCCCCCGTTGATCGATTGAAATATTTTCCATACAATTTTTTAATTTTAGTTAGCAGCCCCAACCGGATTCGAACCGGTGTTACAGCGTTGAGAACGCCGTGTCCTAACCAGGCTAGACGATGGGGCCAAATCATCAAAATACTCAAAAAAACGGTGAGCTTGTGAAACTCACCATAAAACAAAAAACTAGCAGTGTAAAGGAAGAAGAAAAATTTTACAGTGAGGGCACCGCAATCCATTCCCCCGTTTTTCTAATTTTCTAAGAACGCCGCACTTCCAGCATTTCATGTATGTACAAAGATCAAGATGATTCTCATTATGAGCCATAAAGCACCCCGCATGAAAGAATGCTCTTATTATACATCAAATCTTATTTTTCCAATACGCGCTTTGCCGTACTAATAATTCTGCCGCTTTTTCTGGTTCTGCCATAATCTCTTCAACGACTCGCTCCATGCGAATTCCTTGTGATCCCTTCACAAGAATCAAATCCCCTTCGCGAATACAAGGATCAAGAAATTTTCCCGCTTCATCCGAAGTTCTGAATGTGTGTACGGCTTCGCGCGGTAAAACTTTTGCATTTTCAATCCCTCCCGAAAGCGCTCCCTCAGCAAGAAGTCGTGCGTACGAACCGACAGCTATAAGCATATCTGCAATTTCCGCGACTTCATACGCCGCCGCCAAATGCGCTTCTTCAGAAAATTTTCCTAATTCAAGCATATCTCCGAGGACAGCGATTTTTCGCTTTGCAGGAAGCTCGTGAAGTGTTGCAAGTGCCTCATGAAGAGCAGAGGGCGAAGAATTGTATGTGTCGTCCAAAATCAGCGAACCCTTAATCCCCTTGATAAGTTTCGCTCTACCCGGAGGAGCCGAATAGTGTTCAAGGGCACGCGCGATTTCACCGGCAGTAAGCTTAAAGCGAAGCCCAACACAAAACGCGGACGCGACGGCATACGCAGACGGCTTTCCGAAAGTTCCATGAAGTTTTATACGCGTCGTGATCCCTTCGTTCTGAATTGTGACGATAATCCCATCGGGGATTTCCGAATGAAGACCTCGCGAATACTCAGTCAAAAATTCAATCGCCATAATCCGCACAGACACACGGTCACGAAAACCAAATGTAACGACTTTTGCTTTTTCTGCCGTAGGCAAATCCGTTGTTAACGGAGAATTTTTACGAATGTCCGCAAGCCGATTATCATCAGCATTTATAATCGCGAGTCCGTCAGAGGGAAGCGCTGAAATAAGTTTGCTTTTCTCTTTCACAATTTCTTCCGGACCAGAATAGAATTCCACATGCACGGGAACCTCCACGATTGCCGT
The DNA here is from genome assembly GCA_964365285.1 of uncultured Candidatus Saccharibacteria bacterium. Taxonomy (GTDB): domain Bacteria; phylum Patescibacteriota; class Minisyncoccia; order Sungbacterales; family JBBTQR01; genus JBBTQR01. Next base: position 8,581 of record CAYIPF010000021.1, read on the forward strand.
AATAATTCCGATATGCGGAGGCGCCAAACGAACAAGGTATTCAATGTCACCGGGATGATCGGCTCCCATCTCAAGAATTAAAATTTCCGGATACGCGCGATCGTGGACGATAAGCCGAAAAAACACGCGGAAAAATCCCATCGCCCAACAAAAAATATTTTTTCCGCAATGCGGGAGTCCAAGTATTGTCAAAGGAACCCCGATTTCATTGTTAAAATTTCCTTCGCTTTTCCGTACTAAAAATTTCCAGCGAAGAACGGTATACACCGCCTCTTTTGTTGATGTTTTACCAACACTCCCCGTAATACCGACAATTGTCGGCGTGTAGCGCCGAAGTGTTCGTACCGCAAGTATAAAAAGAATTTTTTGAAGAATTTTTTTCATCCCTTTAGAAACAAAAAATTATTTTAATAATTATAGGAAGTCGGACTTCCTATAATTATCGAGGGACCGTAATATTTACATCTGTTATATCTACGGGAACTTCATAATAGTTTAACATATATTTCGCAATCGCGTGAAATGTAGGCGTTAAACTTGAAGACGCAAATCGAACTCCTTGCGGTTCGTTTAATTGCAAAAAGACAAGAAATTTTGGCTTAAACGCCGGCGCGTATCCTATGAACGAGTGAATTGCCCGATCGGGATCATACCCCCTCCGATCTTTGTATGGAACCTGCGCAGTGCCAGTTTTGCCAGCGACAAAATACCCCGAAACACCAGCATGATTTTCAAAGCCATTTTCAACGGCAGACACAAGCATGCGACTTACGATTTCTGAAGTTTCCTTTGAAATTACTCGCCGCCGCACACGCGGCTCTGTGATGATTTCGTTCCCCGAATCGTCAAGAATTTTCTCAACAAGATACGGCTCCATGAGATTCCCTCCATTTGCAATCGCAGAAACTGCAATTGCAATTTGTAATGGAGTCATAGAAATACCCTGTCCGAATGATGCAGTTGCGTAATCGCTGTCGCGCTTGTTCAAAAGATTTGAAATGTTTCCTCGCGCTTCATTAGGAAAAATAATGCCCGTCTTCTCGCCAAAACCAAATTTTTGAATGTATTCGAAAAAACGATCCTTACCAATAAGTTTTTGAACAAACATCGCTCCAGTATTTAATGATTTTTCAAGAACCTGCGTCATCGTTTGAACGCCATGCGCCCGCAGGTCGTAATTTTTTATACGAAA
>CAYIPF010000022.1:0-9123 GCA_964365285.1 uncultured Candidatus Saccharibacteria bacterium
GTAGGACAGCGCCCTCTGAAGGCGTTTATCTTGGTTCGAATCCAGGTCCCGCAGCAAAATTGCTTGCGCGCGAACGGGAGGGTGGGTCAAGCGCATTTGCATTTGAGCCTCGGACATTTCCGCTAGGGCGTCCATGACTAAAGGATGAGCGCCGCCGTTATTTTGCAATACTGAAGTTTAGTAGCGAAAACGATACGACGAAAGTAATTGAAGTGAAAATATAGATTTGCTTATTTGCAGATATGTGTTAAAGTGTAAATATAGATAAACATAATTACATATATGAAACAAACATTTAAAGCAGGAACATACAAACAACAGCTGGAATATAAAAGTTTCAGTCCCTTTCCTATAAATAAATCGTTTGAATGGGAAGACAGAAAGATTAGTATATTGCTCGCCGAAGCGATGAGGCTTTTGGGAGAATTGAACGCATATTCAACGCTTGTTCCAGATGTTGATTACTTTATCAAGATGCACATAGCCAAAGAGGCAACCACTTCGAGCCGAATTGAAGGCACAAAAACCGGTATTGATGAGGTACTTTCTCCAAAAGAAGATATTCAACCAGAACGCAGAGATGATTGGAAGGAAGTACAGAATTATATTCAGGCAATCAATCACTCAATAAAGGAATTGAGTAACTTGCCTCTGTCGATGAGACTCTTAAAATCTGCTCATAAGATACTTTTGTCTGGCGCGCGCGGAGAATACAAAACTCCGGGAGAAATACGAATCAGTCAAAACTGGATCGGTGGCTCAAGTTTGAAAGACGCCTTCTATATCCCGCCTCATCAAAGTGAAGTAGGCGACCTCCTGTCTGACCTTGAGAAGTTTTGGCATAACAAACAATTAGAAATTCCCCTCTTATTGAAAATTGCAATGAGTCATTATCAATTTGAAACAATCCACCCATTTCTTGATGGTAACGGAAGAATTGGGCGTCTCCTGATTACTTTACAATTAGTTGAGGCGGGCATACTGCGTCGCCCGACGCTTTATTTGTCGGATTTTTTCGCAAGAAATAAAGGATCGTATTATGACTCATTGACACTTGTGCGTTCCTCAAACAGTATCGAACAATGGATAAAGTTTTTCCTTTTGGGTGTTATTGATACTGCGACCAAAGGAAAAGAAACATTAGAGAATATCGTTGTTTTGCGTCAAAAATATGAAAAGAAAATAATGACTATGGGAAGACGAGCAGAGCTCGGACAAAAACTTTTACTGAAGTTGTTTTCACAGCCGATTATGGGGGTTAATCAAATTGCGCTAGAATTAGATGTCGCATTCATAACAGCTAATCGACTTGTGGAGGAATTTGTACGAAAAGGCATTGTGTCCGAAAAAACCGGTTTTTCAAGAAACCGGTCCTTTGAGTTGCATGAATATGTTGCTCTTTTTGATAAATAATATTCTATGGCACTCCACAAAGATTTTCCCAAAGACCCATACGCGATACTTGACCCGAATATTCGGTGGTTTCCTGCTGACGAAGATTTGCGTGAAAAAGGAGCTATTCAAAAGCTATTACCGCCTCTTGTTGCCGGTTTACGGAAAAAAGTAAAAGAATGGCGAGATAAAAATTATGACGGAGCGAAAGTAATGATGTTGCAGAAATTCAATGTAGATTTATAGTATGTATTTTGTATATTTGATTGAATGTAAAGATGGATCGCTTTATACTGGCATCACCACGAATGTTGAACGGCGCTTTCGTGAACATAAGAATGGAATTGGCGGTCATTATACAAGTTCTAAAAAAGTTGTGAGAGTGGTATATGTAGAGAAACGTTCTAACAGGTCATCTGCCTTGAAGCGAGAAGCGGAAATTAAGAATTGGACGCGACAGCAAAAGCTGGATTTGAGAAAGCTCAAAAACAAAAAGCAACCAGCCATTATTGCGGAAATGTCGATAGACCACGGCACATATAAAAAGTTTTAAATATGTTCGGATTATTTTTAATAGCGGCGAGTTCTTTTTTTCAGGAAATTTCCTCAAGCTTAGGAAAGGCTGAGGTCGAAAAGAAAAAGGAAAGCATATATACTATGGCTTTTCTTTCTTTGTTTTGGGGCGCTGTTTGGTTTTTAGGACTTATCATTTTTAAGGGCGGATTTATTTTTTCTTTAGCTTCTTTGCCTCTGTTTATAATCAGGTCTATTTTAGAAATCATACAGGCGCATATAAGCGTGCTCGCCATAACGCAAGCTGAAAGAAGTACCTATAGTTTTGTGCGAATAAGCACGATGGTGATGCTTCTTATTGTGGATATATTTTTGGGATATTCTATTTCATCGTTTCAAATAGCGGGGATTGTCTTTATCGGATTTGTATTGCTAATTATTTTTATGAATCATGGAATCAATAAGAAGGGATTATACTATGTAATCTATATGGCAATAGGAGCAGTAGCAACCGTTTCTCTTTTTAAGTATAATATAACGCATTTTAATTCTATTGAAGCAGAACAATTTTTGATACATGTGATTTTAATGATCTATTTTTTTATCATGGCAATGCAATTAAAAAAAGAAAATCCAATGATGTTTCTCCTGAAGCCGTTATTTTTTGGGCAATCTTTTTCAAGCGGTTTAGGATCCGTTTTAGGAAGTTTTGCGTATGGCTTTGCCCCTGCTTCAATAATAATGGCGGGAGAAAGATCAACTTCTGTTTTGTTTTCTTTAATCTCAGGAAAGGTGTATTTTCGCGAAAAGCATATAATTTTTAAATTATTTATTTTTATGCTTATCGCTATCGGAATATTTTTATTGAGTCTATCTTGATTGTTATTGCGGCTAGAGATGAGCGAAATGAAAAACAGCAGTTTTCATTTCGTCAGCGCGAAGACGCAACGAAGGTCAATACCGTCTGCCTTTGGCCTACGATTGTACAAGCAAAGCGAGTCCCGACGGATACCCCGAGGTCTTGCCTCGGGGAGCTTTATTGATGCGTGTAGGACATGTGTAGTGCGTGTTGCATTTGAAACGCTACGATAATTGAAGTAAGCTGTATGTTGAAAGTAGGTGAAAGCGCAAATTATTTTATGGAAAAACTTTTTAAATATTTAATTATCGGGGGCGGTATTGCGGGGACATCCGCCGTTGAAGCAATTCGCGCTATTGATGCACGCGGAAGTATCGCGATTGTTTCCGACGAGCCGTATCGCCTGTATTCCCGCATCATGCTTTCTAAGCCAAACTTTTTTCTTGAAAAAATTCCTTTTGATACTATATGGCTCAAAAAAGAATCATGGTATCAGGAAAATAGCATTTCGTTTATTTTTGGAAAAAGCGCCACGGCGCTTGATTCTAAAAACAAAACCGTTATTTTAAATGACGGCGAAAAAATCCATTATGAAAAGCTTTTGCTTGCCATCGGCGGATGCGCCAGAAAATTAACGGTTCCGGGTGCCGAGAAAAAAGGGGTTTTTGTTTTGCGCACGCTCGATGAAGCGCGCGCTATTATTGCGGGAACGAAAACCGCGCGGCGCGCTATCGCGATCGGCGGCGGATTCGTAAGTTTTGAGATGTGCGAGATGTTACGAATGGCGGGGATTGAGGTAACGCTGTGCATTCGCAAAGAACGATATTGGAAAGATCTTCTGGATGAAACGTCCGCCCTTTTGATTGAGGAAGCACTTCATAATGGGGGGGTCGCTATCGAGAAGGGCGTTGAAGTGGCTGAATTTACCGGAAGCGACTCCATTGATGGCGTTCTTCTCAATGACGGGAGAAAAATACCGTGCGAGATGGCCATTGTCGGCATCGGTCTTTTGTGCCCTTTTTCATGGATTCAAGCCGCGGGAATTTCTGTACATCGGGGTATTATCGGAAACGAATATCTTGAGACAAATATTTCCGATATATGGACTGCGGGAGACGCGGCAGAATTTAACGATAGTATTCTTGGAGAGACGATTCAACTTGGAAATTGGGTAAATGCGCAAATGCAGGGAAGGATTGCGGGACGCAATATGACCGGAAAAAAAGAACCCTTTCGGCTTGTCTCTTTTTACACAACGCAGGGATTTGGCATTACGATAGCGTTTGTCGGTGATGCCCGTCCTCTTCTGAACAGAACGATCATTACTCGCGGATCCCGCAAGGAAAACTCATTCGTTCGCATGCTTATTCATAAAGAGCGAGTTGTCGGCGCAACACTCATCAATAGAAGTAAAGAAATTTCCGTCATTTCAAAAATTATTGAAAAAAGAATATCTATCGCGGGAAAAGAAAAAGAATTATCTGATCTGTCGCATAATCTTTCCTCTTTCGTTCAATAGCATATAATATATTTATGGAAACACATGACGCACACAAAGCAGTTCCCGTAAAAAATATGCCCGCCCCCTCTTTGTTGCCAAAAAACCCGCCCCTTTTGGGTTCACTCAGTCAAAGCAAAAGCTCCACTTTCACTTCTCCTTCGTTGCCAAAAATAAAAATTGGATGGTTTACATTTTCATGTTGCGAGGATAATACAATTGTTATGACGGAAATCATGAACGATCATTGGCAGGAATGGAAAAGCCTTTTTGATTTTCGGCATGTGCGAGTTTTAAAATCTAAAAATATATTTGATGAATTTGACATCGCTTTTATTGAGGGAGCGATTGCGTCGGATAAGCACGAAAAAGAACTAAAAGAAATTCGTGCAAGATCGAAGAAACTTGTTGCGGTTGGAGCGTGCGCTGTCATCGGAATGCCTTCAGCACAAAGAAATTTTTTTAATGAAGAACAAAAAGCGGAAATTGATTTTCTTTTAGCCCGATTTGCGGCGCTTCCGCGAGTTTTAAAAGTTTCGGATGTTGTTTCTGTTGACGCGGAAATTCCCGGGTGTCCAATGGAGCCAGCGCGGTTTCTTGAAGCGGTTAACGCTCTTGTCGCAGAATTGAGACCTCAATAACCATACGCGTCATGCACACATTTGATCTTACAATGAGTCGTTTAACAAAGGTCGAGGGCTCGGCCTCTCTTGAAGTGCGCGTAAAAGATAATAAAGTTGAGCATGTACATTTTAAAATTACCGAATACAAGCGTTTCTTTACGCAGGCGATGCAAGGAAAGCCGATTATGGCGATCCCGCAGCTTCTGGCGCGAATCTGCGGAACATGTTCAAACGCACACATCATGGCAAGTCTTGAATCGTGTGAGTCGGCTTTGGGGATTAAGCCGTCGGAGCAGACAATGGTCCTTCGGGCGCTTACCATGTATGGTCTTATGATTCGTGATCACGCCCTCCATTTGTATCTTTTTTCTATGCCGGATATTTTTGGTAAGGACGCGTTTCTTGATTTTGACGAGAGCGATCCCGTTCAGCATCAGCTTTTGCATGATGGTTTCGAAGTGAAAGCGGCGGGGAATTTTCTCTCAACACTTGTTGCCGGTCGTTCAATACATGCAATATATCCTACTATCGGCGGGTTTTTCCATTTTCCGAATGAGAAGGGAATTCGGGACGCGATAGAGAAGCTCAACGCAATTCGTCCGGCGGTAACGCGTCTCATTAAGATTTTTGAAGAATGTCCGTTTCATTTTGACCGCCAAACAAATTTTATGGCGCTTGTTCCAATAAAAGAGCGCTATGGCTTTTTAAACGGTCGCATCAATACGGATGGGGGCGAGTGCATTCCAGAGGAGCAGTATCGGGATCATCTTGAGAAAGTTGTTATGCCGTATTCTCAAGCTTCTGCGTATAAGCACGAAGGGAGGGCGTATATGGTCGGAGCATTAGCGCGAATGAACATTGCCAAAAATAAGCTTCATCCCGCAACAATTGCAACGCTTGGCGCAACGCTCGACATCTTTCCCTCGACCGATATTTTTCATAATAATTTGGCGCAGGCGATAGAAATTCTTCATTCGGTGGATGACGCAATAGATATTTTGGGTTCTTTTAAATTCATAGCGGAACCCGTTATCAAGGCGGAGCCCAGACAAGCTGTTGGCATTGGTGTCATAGAAGCGCCGCGCGGAACACTCTATCACAAAATAGAATTGAACGCTTCTGGAATCGTGGAACGGGGAGAAATAGTCGTTCCTACGGGTCAAAATCAGGTAAATATAGAAGAGGATATTTTTCGGCTCGTTCAGGATCTTATTCCGGAAACACCGAAAGAAAAGATAGAATTTGAGATAGAAAAGCTCATTCGGGCGTATGATCCTTGCATGAGTTGCGCGACGCACTTTCTTCGCGTAAAATGGAACGAATCTTAACGGAAACTTCTTCAAGGGCTTTTTTTTCTGAAATCATCGGTGGAATGCCGATGATTTTTATTTTTTTTAACTTCCCGAGTTTTTTGAGATACTTCAAATACGATCCTATGTCAAAATCATGGAGCGATACGCGCGGGGATTCAGAAAAATTCTTCAAATCAGAAAATTCAGCGACATGACCCAATCCTTTTACAGTGTCGATCATGATCAGCGTATCGGGGATATCCCATTCCTCATTCGAATCTTTTACTTCAAAGGTCACATGCGGGAATCGTTTTCGCAACGCTGGCAACAGGCGAAACGGAAGAGAATCAAACAAAAAGTCAACGTTTCCAAAAACATAGATGTTCATTTTATATTGTAAGATTTGCGAGCCGGATATGTCGCAGGGTGTATTTTTTAAGCATGGCGGCTTGCTTTTTCGTTATTACCTCGCAGATAATCCCCCAATGGATCGAAACGATATCTCCCAGTTTTAAGAGTTCGATGTCATGATCCGATTCTAGACTTCGTACGAGTTTTTTAATGGTTGGTTTTCCGAGTGCGAGCTTTCCATTTTCAAGCACGAGCGATTCTGCGCTTACTGTAATAAACGGTCCATCAATATTTGTAATCGTCCCCCAGCTTATGCGACATTGATCCATGCTTTCTAATGTGTGCATTTGATCAAGGTTGCCGGTGCGTTTCCAAATGCTTAACACATGAAAGGAATGATGGGGAACCGCGTTCTTTCGAATCGCATCCTCAACTCTTTCAAATGGTTTTGTGCCAATTTTTTTCTTGATGTTCAGGTTTTCAAGAAGATGGCGCCGAAATTTCTTTTTTTCTATCGTTTCCAAAAGCTCGTTTCCGATCCAGTACGCTTCTACGACGCGTTTATCAAAATGGTCTTTTATGCCGTTTGCCTCTGCGATGTGTTTGAGATACGGATACATCGTTTGAAATGCCGCGAGAAGCTTCTCGAGTCCCGGGTCCGCAACACCATGACGAACATACTCAAGAATCTCTCGATTGGCATCGGGACCGCAATAATGAAGCCGGTTCGGTCCGAAAGCATAGCGGCTACAGCGAAGAACGCCGGTTAAATTTTGAATTGGATTGTCGATTATAATGGATAGGTTGGGACAGTGTTTTCTAGCACAGCATTTTGTGCGGTTTTCTTTGCGAAATATATCACCAAAAGCACTCCTCCTATAAAAAGAATTGCGCTTATGAATTGTTGAGCTGGAAAAGCGTGCGTAATAAAAAGCGCAGAAAGAACATTTGTGATGAGCGTTGCAGGAACAAGGAGCGTTGCAACATATGTCGCGGGCGCATATTTAAGCGCCGTATACCATGTAAGAACATAACTGAGCAGAAGAGCGCTCGTAAGGACAGTCCATCCCCATTGCTCGGAAGTGAGATTATATACCGAAACTCCTCCGCCACGCCACGCTATAATTCCTCCGAGGATTGCTGAACCGAGCGTCATTCGTGCGGCGGCAACGACAATGCTGGATATATCACGAAGAGCAATCTTTGCAATAACAGCTTCAATCGCCCAAAGAATAGTTGCGGCAAGTATCATGAGTTCTCCGGTATTGTATTTGAAACTATTAAAACCGCCAACAACGAGATTAGCGGCAAAGATCATGCCAATGCCAATCCATTGAAGCGGAGTTATGCGCTCTTTAAGAATAGGAATTGCCAAAAGCGCGACCCACAAAAAAAGAGTTTTATGGATAAGACCGGCATTTATCGCGGATGTTTGTGTGAGACCGACAAAATATAGCGCGAAAGGAAGAGAGCCCCCAACAATTCCAATCGCAAAAAGTTTTAAAAATTGACGCTTAGTAAGCGATGCTATTTCGTTCCACTTTTTCATAATCACAATGATACCAACGATACAGAGGGCTACCAGCGCATTTTTGAGGGTAGTATAGACAATTGGATCCTTGATTACGGTTACCGCAATTTTTGTAAAAAAATTATTTAAGCCGGAAACGCCGGCAGTTGCGAGAGCAAGAATTGTAGCGTATTGAAATGATGATTTCATTGTTAGAAAATTATTTTTTATATTTGATAAACACTACGGCCGATAGATTACATCTTTCCTCTCAATAACAATTTCCCAATTATTTTTCTTGGCGCATTGATAGAGTTTTTCGTTCGGATTAAACGCGATCGGCCGTTCAACAAGTTTTAAAAATGGCACATCAAGATCGGTGTCCCCGACGCCAACAGACCCTTCAAGCGAGAGTTTTTCTTTTGCGAGCGCGCGCTTTAAAATTTTATCTTTACTCGCGATGTCTTTTTGATTGGAGATAACGCCGGTGAATTGCCCCCGTGTATTCGTTTCAAATATCCTACCATATACGCCGTCAAAACCAAGATTACGCGCGAACGGTTCAACGATATCCTGCGGAGAGCCGGAGATCGCGATTAAATAATATCCTTTCTTTTTTAAATCACGCACTAAATTTTTTGTGTGGCGGTAGAGGCGATAGCGGTGGAAGTCCATCACATGACTGGCAATGTCACGGACGACATTTTGATTCACTCCTTTTACATGGCGCTGATAAGCCTTAATGACTCCTTGCTGATACACGAGATACGATCCTTTACGGTCGAGCCAGCGCACATAAGCATGCACATAATGCTCGTGCGCGCGATAGGGGAAAATGCCGAATGTGATGAGACTTTCCAAAAGCTCGCGTAAAAGGCTTGAACGAAAAATCGTTCCATCAATATCAAAGACCGCAATTCGCTTTTTTGAGTTAGATTTTTTCATAATGCGTGATATGGTATTAATTTTAAAACATTGTTCCATTATACGCCTTCATATTTTTTTAGCTATATGCCGTTGATTTTTTGAAATTTATTACCTAGCGAAGGTCGGGAAGCGAACACAGCAGTGTATGCTTCCGATGT
>CAYIPF010000023.1:0-9117 GCA_964365285.1 uncultured Candidatus Saccharibacteria bacterium
ATTACTTTTACCCGATCGAATTGTAAACAACGCTACGAATTCTTACAGATAAGAAAATAAGTTCTGTAGTGACAATCTGGGATAAACGGGGGATGGGTACCGTACGGTCATGCATTCGCCAATACACGAAAGCGTTGATTATCGCCCAAACGAACAAAGCCACGATAATAGCAGGAAATGCAAGCGGAACAAGACCGAGCGTTGCAATCAAAAATGTAAGATATCCAATAGCAAACCAGCTCAATATCTTTGAAAAAGTGTATCCGCCGTCGGACGACGCGCTAAAAATTAAACTGGAAACCGGAAATCCAAGCGCGCCAACAGCGACCGTTATAGTCCATACAGACCCGATCCATACAAAATAATCCATAATCATTGCGTTAAAAATTTGAAATCAAGAATGTAAAGCAGTTTACATTTTTTCAACCCGTTTTTTGCACTCATCTTTCTTTGGGGGTGCGCCAAAAACCCATATATTTTCCAAGCATAAGGCGCGTTTGAGCCTCAATCCCCGGAATTGCCCCGAAAAAAATAAGCGTAATAGGAAGCGAAAACCATTGTGCCACAATCCATATATACGACCGCCATGTGTGACCTTTTGGTAGCGGTGGCAGAAGACGCAACGCAACGATAGATGATGAAATAACACCAACCATAGACGCGGTCATAAGAAAACGGGTCATGCGGGGAACATTGTACGAAAGCACACTCATATTAAAAACATCGCCACCAAACATAATCGGAAACCACCCAAAAAGAAAAATGATAAGCGCGTTAGTACCCCACGACCAAAATCCTTCAAGCTGATTGAACGCAAAGCGAAGCTTCATTCGTTTTGGAATTTTTTTATTTTTCATAAATCCAAAAAACGCGTAAGGGATATTTTCCACCCCCCACCCCCAGCGCCGCTGCTGTTTGTAAATATTTTTTGCAGTGTGTAAAAGATTTTTCCCGACATTGGCGTCCATTGAAACCGGATAATACAACGGCTCTACCTTCCATCGCCCATCATAAAAAATCAGCGACTGCCAAAAAATACGAGAGTCCTCGGAAACGATATTGACATGCCAAAAATCCATCTCAACGAGAGCTTTAAATGGCATTGAATGGGAAGAAAATGTCGTAAGCCGTTCAGGACGCGTTTGTTGCATCATTTGCCAAAATGTTCCGGAATACGCAACGATGCGCGAAAGACCATGCGCCGACCAAATATTGTTATTATACACGGGAATCGGCTGAAACGATGAATGGAGCGGATCCCGCGTTGTGAGATAGTGATACGAAACAATCGCGAAGTATTGAGAATAAATCTGCGTATCGCTATCGAGAGACGAAACAATAATCCGTTCATATGGAATATTCAGCGGATCGATGATTCCTTCTTTCGCTTTCCGCGCGGCATAGGTTTCGTTTGCTCCCTTGCCCGGAAGCTCTCCGTCAACCCCTGACGGATGATACGTCACAAGAAATTTAAAAAATCTGCTCTTATATTTTGCTTCGAGTTCATCGGCCGCTCGACGGTCTTCACATCCTCCCGATTCTTCCATGGCCAACACCATTATCATCTTCTCCGATGGATATGTTGATTCAAGAATCTTTATGAGCGCTTCTTCCATAATTGCTTTTGGCTCCAAAAAACACGGGAAGATAACGCAGTGATGTATGTCTTCCCATGAAGACATACTCAATTCATTTGCGGGAAGTTTTAATCCGCGTACTCGCTCCATCCAATCAATTGCTGTGTGTTCCTGCATTTTCTTATATGAAGCGCGAAGATGAATCGAAAAAAATATAGTTTTCAAAAGCCAATACACATCAAACGCGATTATAAAAAAACTTGCCCATATTGGATAAAGCCACGAAAAAACAGTAAGCGCAATAAGCGTTCCCCAAATTAAAAACCCGGGCAAAATCTCAAAGAAACGGTACAAAAAATAATCCGTTGAACCGCGTGGGAGATCAATAGCATAGCCAAATTTAAGATACTGTTTGTCGAATTCTTTCATATACACAGAAATGATTTAAAAAACATTTCTTAATACTATCACATTTTTAATTATGAAGTGTCCTGTCTCGGCAACAAAAAAAGCCCCTATGACATAAGGGCTGTATATATCTCACAGGGGCTGACGCTCAAAAAACCTCAGGATTTTCAAACTTAGCAAATGGGTCACTAAGCAAAAACTCAATAACATTCCCCCGGTTGTCTTGCCCTTTCACAAGATCCCAATTCACTACATCAACGCTACCGCCCGACTCACTCAAATAATCACAGTACTTTCTCCGTGTTTCAGCACGGGTTCCATAGGGCGGATTTTCTTTTGCAAAAGCGATTTCATCCGGTGATACAACACGCTCCATTGAAAGTTTTTGAAATATGCCCCGTGTTCGCGAAAGCCGATGATATTCCAACTCCCAAAACCATAAACGCGCGGCGACGGTCATTGATTGCCGTGAACCGTCTTTCTTTATAATCTCAATACTGTGATCTGGATTTGAGCGCCAGGAATATCCGTACTTTTCCATATCACGCAAAATGAGAAACAGCTTTGCGGAAACATCGGTATAACGCGCCAGTTTTTCGTGCGGATTGTCTGCCGACACGAGATCAAGGATTTTTCGCCACCATTCAAGCGTCCACTGAATATCCGGGGTGCGTTCTGCGCCTCCCTTATTCACATACTCCTCCGCGCGTTCAAGGAGCATCCACTGAAGGTCAAGCGCTGAATAATTGCCATCAGGAAATTTATATGCTTTCCGAAGCGTCATGTCTCGTGAAAATGCGCGGTACGCAATCCTCATATCGTCCGCACGATAGTCAAAGTCAAAATTCTTACCTCTGAAATATCCGTCTTCAATCATCTGGATTACAAGCGCGGTAGTGCCGAACTTCAATCTGCTTGGGATCTCTGCCATATTAGCATCTCCGCCGACAATATGGAGACGATACCACTTCTCCGGACATGCGTGGGGTTCATCGCGTTCATTAATAAGCGGTTTTAGATGACCGGTTGTAGCGCTTAAAACTAAACTTCCGGTACAAAACTCTCTTTGAGAAAGACGGTATTCCCAATGATCGCTATCCCAATATACGATTCCTGATCCCTGCCAAATAATTCGTGAAATAAGATGCGCAAGGAGAATGCCTCGAAAATTGTATAGCGCGCCCATTGAATTGACACACTCTCTCCTCACAAGATGATTCTCGTGCTCACCGTATGTGTTTCTTTCGCGAATATCAATGGAATTTCTGTACAAACGAATAATCTCCGACGCCGGTTCTAAATGTCGCTCGGCAATGTAATGCTTGAGCTTATAATATGTCTGCTCATCAAGCAGTTGCTTGGCGTCATTTGCAGAAAGCATCTGCCAAAGCAGATCATTCGCTCCATCGATCATGTCCATAAGGATTTCATCTCCCGCCTTCTGCCACACAAGAACATGGCGTGAAATAACGCATTCGGGAGACGAGTATTCTACATGATCTCCAGAATCCATATACAAACGCGCCGCGTTAGTAAGCCAAAAATCGTGTGAAAGCGATTGTCCTTTCAACCGCTGAATATATCGGGAAGCGCAATTGAACAAAAGCGTTCTGCCAAAAGCGCCAAAAAGAAAAAAGTCTGGATATAAGCCGTACTCTTTCTCAAGACCAAAAATAGTCGGGCGCATTACTAATCCTCCTTTTATAGTATCAAAGACCAACTAATACGCAGAAGCATAGATAAAAAGCGACATGAACGCAACCGTTTCCGTCGAAAGCAAATCTATTTTCGACAGAAAAAACCGTCCCTCAATAATTCGGGACGGCGATTGTAATCGGTTCAATCAGTGGGGATGCTCATCGCGCAAGGACAAATGTTCGGGAATCGCATCTAATGACTCGTCTGTTGATAAGGGCTCGCTTGGCGCATGCCAAGGCTCAATCCTTATAATACCGCTTCGTTCCCCCTCAATGATAAATTCTTTCCATGGAAGCAAAAAAAGTTTTTTGTTCTCATCGCGCCATCGTTGTGTCGGATCAGGGAAAACAATCACCCTCCCCCCTCTATCCAACGGATTTTTCGTGTATATTTTATCCCAATAATTCGAACTGGCTATATTCTCCGCGTATGCTCGCATGGTCTCAACAATAAACCGGGAGCGAGTCGCTGGCGGATTGGCAAGCGCTATTTCGATCGTTTTTTCAGATACGAGTTTTTTCTCCCGCGCAAACGGCGCGTGAGGACCTCGGAAAAAAAATCCGTTCTCATGATCATTATCGTGATAACAGTAATCACGATACATGACATCCGCGCTCTTCCATGATTTTCCCGATTTTGTAATGTACGCATCAAGCGCATAAAACTTCGTTACCCAATCAAGCTTTCCATAGAGTGCTGGGAGGTCTTTTTTCTCAAGACAATCGGTAACACCGGAAAAAAATCGTACAAGCCGTTGCAAATCTCTTCGTTCCGGATGGCGCCGCGCGATATAATCACTAAAACGATCTCGATATTTCTGAAGAACATAGATGATGCTTCGCTGGTCATTTGATCCAACCATGACATATGTTTTTTCAAATTTTAGATCCCACGAAACAGAATGAAACGCTGCCACGGGATTACAAAATTCAAGCTCGCGCGGAAATTCGCCGTCTTCAATCATCATAAGCGCCAGCGAAGTAAGTCCTATTTTCAAATATTCCGGCAATTGAAGCATATTCGCATCACCTGCAATTACATGCACGCGGCGAAAACGCAAAGGATCAGCGTAGGGAACATCGCGAAGATTAAACAATGGACGATTGTGGGTGGTGTGGGCATTGTTAATCGCAGAGAAAAAATCCGCTCGCTGAGAAATTTGAAACGCAATATCAGGTGCTGGCAATGAAGCGTCGCACCCGACTTTACCTGCACCAATAATCGGAGTCCGCGCGATAAACCACGAACAGCCAAGATATCGTATCAAATGCTCGAGAGGTATTGCGCGGCGAGTCGTATAGTTTTCATGACACCCAAAAGAATTCCTTAATTTTACTTTACTTTCGCGTATCCACTCTCCAGATTCACCCGCGACATTATTACGAAATATGCGAAAATAAATCCCGTTGAACTCTCTCTGTTTTTTGCAAAATGCATCGAGAAGCGCGTAACACGCGCGATTCCAACACACAAGCTCCAACGGGCTCAAACAAAGTGGCGTTGAAATTTCCAGTTGTGATCCGTCAAGATAAAATCGTGCACCGTTGGGAAGCGTCTTATTTGCGGAACACTTCCACCCAGAATCATTAAAAAAACTATGCTCTCCTTGCGCGTCCTCATCGCCAGCAAGCCGTGAACTCGCATCCCATGGAATACGAGGGTTTGCCGACGAAATCCACTCCGGATTAAATGTGTTGAAAAAAAGGGCTCCGCTCGATGACTGATCAAACGACTTTGCTGGATTATTTGTTACAATGACGCCAAATTCGGTTTCAATTCCGCATGGACGATCAACAATCGCGCCCATTTCATTTTCCATCGCACGCTCCGTATTGTATTGTTTTTCAATGAACCTGTTAAATTTAGGGTATCAGAATAATTATACGAAACGCAAGTTGACCAAAGTAAAAATTTTTGCAACGAATATAATTAGACACTTGTCTGCCATATGCAGATAAAGCATTTCGACTGACGAAACAAGCGGTTCTTTTACAACTTTTATATAATAGGAGACGGCATGTTGAAATCGAAAAACAGCCTTTTAGATTATTACGCCGTAGTCGCTCCAAGCACCATTGACAGCGAGCTTATGATCAGGCCGTCAAAAGCTGACGGGATGTATTTGTGGGAAGGCGATAAAAAATATATTGATTTTGACGCAAGCGTCGCCACCGTTCCATTAGGACATAAACATCCTCTCGTGAACGAAGCGATTTTCAAGCAATTAGATACGGTCGACTCGGTAGAATGTTCCGCGCGGCCTCCAAAATTTTCCATCACCGTCAGCAACCACGAATACGAAATCTCTCCGGAAGCATTGGGACGAAGACTTCTTAATTCCATATTTCCAAACGAAGACGCTCGCATCATCTATGGGGTTACTGGGGCAGAAGCCGTAAACATAGCGTCAAAATTTCTTTTATACCAACGACCACGGAGACGAAGATTCATTGCTTTTGAAGGCGCGTTCCACGGACGAAAAGGATACGCGCTCGATCTTACGCTCTCGAAAGCGGAACAAAAACGGTACTACCCGACAAGCGGTATTACCGTACTTCACCTTCCGTTCCCTAAAAAATTAGAAGATATCGAACGAATCAAAAACACGCTTGCGCGGTATCCGCTTGATGAGGTGAACGCGATTTTTGTTTAAGCAATTCAAGGCGAAGGCGGAATTGAATGTTTTGACAAAAAACTATGGCGCACACTCGTGCCAGTTCTTACAGAGAATAAAATCGCCATTGTTGCCGATGAAATCCAATGTGGCGTAGGACGCACAGGCAGTATGTGGGGATTTCAATCGGTCGGCATACAGCCCGATATTGTTATCGCGGGAAAAGGACTTGCAAATGGCACTCCCATAAGCGTTGTCGCTTATAAGCGGGAACTGGAAAAAAAACTACTTACAAACGGATGGGATGCCGGAACATTCCCCGGACATCCAACCGCGCTTGCAGCGGGAACCATCGCGTTTTCCCTTATTGAACTGGAAAAAACACGCGAATATATACGAGAAATGGGCGAGTATCTTTCGCGTAAACTCGAATTAGCAATCCTAAAAAAACACAAAGAAGATAATTATTGCGTCGTGAAAGGCGTCGGACTCATGCAAGGAATAGAGTTTCGTCATTTTGACGACACGCCTGATCCAAAAACGCGCGACATCACATTGCGCGTGATGAAAAAGCGCGGAATGCTTACTATTCCATGTGGACACTCGAGTATTAATCCGACAATCCGCCTTCTCCCGCCATATATCATTCAAAAAGAGCACATTGATCAACTTACCAGCTGTTTACACGAAACATTTGCATCACTGAAAAAACAACCCTTTAAGAATCGATGAAAAAGAAAAAGCCGCGCATTTCGTTCACAACGAAATGCGCGGTTATTTTTTACTTAAATTTATGCAACTTAGTTTAAAATTTAAAGATAATGCCCCGCGGGAACCGTTTCAACTGATTTTACCTCCTCAAGCTCCTTCCTTCGATCTGAAACAAGCGAACGAATATGCACCACCCTCTCTCCAATACTTTGCATATCGAGCCAGCGCTGAGCGTCTTCGCTTGTATTTGGAAGGTCTTCGGTCTCTGCCATCTCCTGTTCAACGGCAAGGCAAAGATCACGAAGCATAACGCCGCCATCTTCAGGACCGCACAAAACAACTCGTTCAATGGTGTTTCGTTTTGCACGACTCACGATATTTTCAATCATAGCCCCCGACACAAAATCTTTGAGATAGAGCGTACGCTTACCGCCGCCCTGAAGCGTTAATTCGAGAATACTATTACGAACAGTAACCCGACGGCCATCCTCATGCATATAAGAATACTTTTCCTCATCAATCGCCCATAACCGCTTAACAACTCCATCAATCAGATATTCTATAACCGCCGCGCGCTCGCCTTTGAAAACCCCATACTCGGGCTTCCATCTCTTGTCTTTGGAATCAAGATACTTCTTGTGAAGCGGAATCTGTTTGCGCGTAAGGTACACACGAAAAATTTCTTTCGCGCCTTCCAAATCAGGACGAATAATTTTTATTTTTCGATCAACGCGCCCGGGCCGTAAAACCGCCGGATCAATAAGATCCTGACGATTAGAAGCGACAAGCACAAGAACATTTTTCATTACATCAACGCCATCAAGCTCTGAAAGAAATTGCGCGACCGTGGTCATCTCAACATCCGAAGAAACCCCCGTACCGCGCGTTTTTAAAAGCGCGTCAGCTTCATCCATAAAAATAATGACAGGGCATGATTCAGTCGCTCGTTCTTTCGCGCGCGCGAACATTTCACGAATTCGTCGTTCGGTTTCACCAACGAATTTATCAAGAAGCTGCGGGCCTTTCACATTGATAAAGTAGCCCCTTACTTCTTTATTATTATGAACTTCAGCAAGCTTCTTTGCGATATGCCACGCGACTGCTTTTGCAATAAGTGTTTTTCCGCATCCGGGAGGACCGTAGAGAAGAATGCCCTTCACCATCTCCGCGCCATATTGCACAAAAAGATCCTTGTGAAGAAACGGCATTTCAATTTCTTTCCGAATGCGCAAAACCTGATCGCGGAGCCCTCCAATCTGCGAATATTCAATCGGCTTCACTTCCTCAAGCCACAGCTCTTTATTTTCGGTTTTTTCAAGGCACTCAAGAATAATGCCCGAATTAAGATCGCACAACAGCTCGTCTCCAACTGAAAACTTTTTATCGCGGAGTGCTCCAGAAACTCCACAAACGCGTTTTTCGTCATGATCGACGGTCACACGAACACGCGATTCGTCAATAACGGAATCAACCGTGCATACCTTGCCGTGCTGTTCCGAACGCCCAACGCCAATAATTGCCATTGATTCGTTCAAGAGCACCGCGACACCAAACGCTAAATCTTTGCACACTTCCGGTCCCGGAGAAAAAACGCGCACGCGCTGGCCCCTCGTCATTACATCAACCGTATCTTCTTGAATGCTTATGACGGTCGCGTAGTGTTGGGGGGGCGCAGTGAGAAGCTCAATTTTTTTCTCAAACTCGCGAGCTTTTGCCGATAATTCAGCGATCTTCTCACGCGTCTGTTCGTGAAGTTCGCCCAAACCCGAAAGCTCTCGTTTACTGCGCACAAGTTCGTCTAAAATATGCTTTAACTCCGTCTTCACATTGTTGTCACGAATTTTTCCATGATCACCGATAAGACCCTTAATGTAATTAGAATGATCGATAAGCGCTTCCGAAATCTCGGCTAAAATATCCTTAAAACCTTTCGTTTTCTCTGCCATAAAAACCTCCTTGCAAGAAAGTTAGCAGAAATGATTGTTGTAAAAGAACAAAAACATACTATGCCTAAACCGCTAAAAATACAACAGACCCACTGATTAGTTTTTTGTATTTGCATAAGTTCAGATACATATGGCACTCTGTAGACCCCTAAAGAGATGCGCA
>CAYIPF010000024.1:0-8475 GCA_964365285.1 uncultured Candidatus Saccharibacteria bacterium
CAGTAACTATAACTGTTCTAAGGTAGCGAAATTCCTTGTCGGGTAAGTTCCGACGTGCACGAAAGGCGTAATGACTGGAGAACTGTCTCAACGAAGCGCCCGGTGAAAATACAGTACCGGTGAAGATGCCGGTTACCCATAGTTAGACGAAAAGACCCCGGAAGCTTTACTGTAGCTTGGTATTGGATTTACAATGCGGATGCGTAGCATAGGTGGGAGAGGCTGATCCCTGATTTCCGGATTGGGGGGACTCGTCAGTGAAATACCACTCTTTTGCACTGTATTTTCTAACTCGCGGAGGACCGAAAAACGGAAACTCTGCGAAGACAGTGCCTGGCGGACAGTTTAAATGGGGCATTTTCCTCCTAAAAGGTAATGGAGGAGTTTATTAAGGTTGGCTTACTCCGGATGGAAATCGGAGGGGACGCGTAAAGGCACAAGCCAGCTTAACTGCAAGACGGATATGTCGCGCAGATGCGAAAGCAGAACTTAGTGAACCGATGGTCATGGGATATATTTTCGTTTTTACTTTACCGTTGAAATAAAAATATGTTTCTCTTTCTAGAAAAAGGCCAGAGATTATCAGATAAAAGCTACTCCGGGGATAACAGGCTAGTCGTTTCCAAGAGTCCATATCGACGAAACGGATCGGCACCTCGATGTCGGCTCAACTTAGCGCGGGGGTGAAGAAGCTCCCAAGCGTTTGGCTGTTCGCCAATTAAAAAGTTACGTGAGCTGGGTTCAAACCGTCGTGAGACAGGTTGGTCTCCTATCTACTATGGGCGTTGATACTTGAGGGGAGTCGTTTCTAGTACGAGAGGACCGAAATGAACGTACCTCTGGTGTATCGGTTGTTCCGTCAGGAGCATTGCCGAGTAGCTATGTACGGCCGTGATAACCGCTGAAAGCATCTAAGCGGGAAGCACCCCCCAAGATAAGGTATCAGAGATCCGTGAAAGACTATCACGTTGATAGGCCTCAGGTGTACGGCGCGCAAGCGCTTCAGCCGAGAGGTACTAATTGATCCAAATATATTTAGTCGTCTGCAATAGCTTCCTTTTTGTTAGGCCCAATTTTTGTGATACATCTTTTCAAAAATTTTATTTGCTGGTGTTTTATTCAAGCGTGTCCCACCTCTTCCCATTTCGAACAGAGAAGTGAAAGCGCTTGAACTCGATGATACTCGGACCCAATCCGGTCCCGGGAACGTAGAGTATGCCGGCATATAAAATTTTTGAAAGGATTCGTGAGCAATCAAATATTTGGAGTTTTCATTATGTGTTTTTGTTTGCAATCATAAGGAGGGCTGATGATCGAAAGGGCTGGTAAGGACACGCAAACATCAGAAATTTGCAATGAGTGTCCAAAGTGTTCGCATCATGCGGTTACGGGAATTCGTCCGCGAACATTTTATGTTTGTTCCGTAGGAAAGCATTTTTATTCCGGCGCTGAAAATAGCATCAATGTTACGCGATCGCTTTTTTGTAAAGATTGTAAAACAATTTTTATTGATCCCGTAGAACTTCCGGATGAAATTGTTAAAGGACTCCTTTCAAATACAATCTATCTCGTGCATGGTCCGAGTACGCAAATCGAGCTTTTTCCGAAGAAAAATCGCAAGAACGGTTGTGAAGCGAAGCGTTTCACATAGAAAACTACTACTACAATTCGTTAACAAAAGTCGCCATGTTTCTTTATAGGGCATTCGCCATTCTTTCAAAGAATGGCGTTTTTTGTTATACTTGTTGTAGTATGTGGCGGATTCAACGACAATTTATGATTCTGATAGTTCCGATGACAATTATCGGGTTTATTCTTTTTTCTTTCTATCAGAAATACAAAAGCGTTTCGACATGTTTTGATGCTATTAAAAATCAACATGAAGACGACATTGATTGCGGGGGCGAATGTATTTCTTGCCAGCTTCTTATAACGCAAGATCTGCGGGTTGTGTGGAGCGTTTTTACGCGTGTGCGCGACGGGTCGTATGACGCGATTGCGTATATAAAAAATCCGAATCTTCGGTACGGCTCTTCTCGCGTTGAATATGAAATAATTCTCAAAGACGCGGAGGGGATTTCTATTGGAACTCGCGAGGGAGCTACATTCATTGCGTCAAATGAACAGATTATAATTATTGAAACGGACATTCGCACAAATCTTATTCCAAAAACAGCGGGATTTAAAATCAAACGCGTGATATGGACTCGCGATGATAATCCGCCACCTTTACATGACATTGGATTTATTAAGCGAGAGTATAGCGTTCGACAAAGCGCGGAAGGCATCCGCCAAAGCATGGTAGAAACGGCAATTTTTAATAATACCCCCAAAAATTTTTCAACCGTTTTTGTCAGTGTATTTCTCTACGATAAAAATAAGAATATTATTGGAGCGAATAAAACAATTGTTGAAAATTTGAACGCAGGAGAAACCCGTCCTCTGCAATTCATATGGCCGGAAGAAATTCATGGTTCCGTTGAAAGCATTGAGGGAAGCGCGCGCGTTAATACATTCTAAAAGCCCCGCTGATTACTATGCTGAATATTCGTGATTTTGATTATATTCTCCTTGTTCCCGTCGGACTTCTTATAATTCTCGGTTTGGTTACACTCTACAGTTTATCGCCCGTATCAGGCGACCTTTTTTTGAAGAAACAAATTCTGTGGACTGTTTTAGGTATTGTCGTAATGTTTTTTACAAGCTCGATAGATTATCGGCTTTTTCGTTCGCGGGGAGCTATCGTATTTATTTTTTATGCGATATCAGTTGGGGCTTTGGCGCTCATCTTTGTCGCAGGAACGCGCATCAAGGGCGTTGAGGGATGGTTTAGTTTTGGCGGATTTCTTTTGCAGCCGGTTGAGTTTGTAAAAATCGCCCTATTGATTATTTTTGCAAAATATTTTTCCGGACGGCACATTGAGATATATCATTGGAAACATGTATTTATTTCCGGAGCGTATATCGCGATTCCGGCGTTTTTATTGATGCTTCAGCCAGATCTCGGATCCACAATTGTCATTATCGGATTGTGGATTGCAATTATGATTTTTGCCGGTATTTCATGGAAGCGGATTTTTATTTTGGCGGTTTTATTTGGAATCATTTCAATCGGCGCGTGGTACGGCGTGCTTGCTTCATATCAAAAAGCGCGAATGACAAGTTTTTTGAATCCATGGGCGGATTCGCGAGGTAGCGGATATCAGGTAATTCAATCAATGATTGCGGTTGGCGGAGGAAAAATAACTGGAGCAGGAATAGGGTATGGAACGCAGTCCCATCTCCATTTTCTTCCAGAACCTGAAACGGACTTTATTTTTGCGACATTTGCCGAAGAATGGGGGTTTATTGGAAACGTACTTTTTTTCTCGATTTTTGGATTTTTCTTTTGGAGATTATGGTTTTTAGCACGAGCCGCGAGCAATAATTTTGCCATCTTTTTTATTCTTGGTTATTCTGTTCTTATTTTTATACAATTTACGATACATGTTGGCGCGAATACGGGGGTTTTGCCGATTACCGGCTTAACGCTCCCGTTTATGAGTTATGGCGGATCGAGTTTATTGGCGCTTTTTTTGGGGCTTGGTATAATCCAAAGTATTGCAACGCGTCAAAACGCTACATTTGAAAATTAAGCAGGAAATTCGATGGATCTGATATTAAAATATGATTTATTTTGCAACCGACCACCGCGGGTTTGAATTAAAAGAAAAGTTAAAAAAGTTCGTTGAAAGCGAGCTTGGTTTTGATAGTAATGATTTTGGCGCGTTTGAATATAATGTTGAGGACGACTATCCTGATTTTATCAGTAAGGCGGCTGAAGCCGTATCAAAAAACCCCGACAACGATAAGGCAATTATACTTGGCGGATCGGGGCAGGGAGAGGCGATTGTCGCGAATCGCTATCCGGGAATCCGCGCTATTGTGTATTATGGTGGAGCAAATGATATCATTACGCTTTCCCGTGAACATAATAACGCCAATGTATTATCGCTGGGCGCGGCATTTTTAGATGAAGTGGAAGCAAAAAAAGCCGTACGAATCTGGCTTGAACATCCATTCTCGCATGCGGAACGGCATGTGAGGAGGATTAAAAAAATAGATAGCAAGAATTAGATTTTTTAAAAGTTTACATCTATTGTATGACCGAAATCATACCGGCAATCAATTCAGAATCGTTTAGTGATGTCGTTGAAAAAATCCAGCGCGTTGAAGGACTCACGCGCTGGATTCATATCGATGTTGCCGATGGTACATTCACCCAAAATACGCTCTGGCATAATCCTCAAGAGTTGGCTTCGTGGACGGAAGAAAACTCCAATCATCAATCGCGTCCGTTGATCGAAGTCCATTTGATGATAGAAAATCCCGAAGACCAGATTGAAAAATGGATAGTCGCAGGAGCAAAGCGCATTATTGTTCATGTTGAAACGATAAAAAACACAAAAACCGTTGAAAAAATAAAATCTTTGTGCGATGTGGCGGGTGTTTTTTTGATGCTTGCAATCGCTCCGCATACGCCCGCAAGCGCGTTTGATTCGTATATCGGGCAGAATATCGTCTGTTTTCAAATTCTTGCCGTACGCCCAGGACTTCCTGGACAGTTGTTTGAAGAAAGCCCCTATGATAAAATACGGTACATACGGAAAAAATGTCCGTATTGCGATATAGAAGTAGACGGTGGCGTAAACAAAAAAACTATCAAAAAATGCCATGATGCCGGAGCAAATTTATTTGTCGCGGCATCTGCTATTTTTAACGCGCCTGATATTAAAAAAGTCTTAGCTGATTTACAAGAAAATATAAGACCCACTGATTAAAGATTTTCCGTCGGTAAAACTCAAGAATTTTGAGCGAAACGAGATGAAAATTTTGAGGCATATACAGTGTATCTGGTGAGGAATTTTCATAAAGTTGTGACCGAGCGCGAACGAGGAAATACTGAGCGCAGTAGCGCGAATGTGCAGCAAAAATTATTGAGTTGTAACAGGAAACATCTTCAATTGGCGGGTCTAATGAATAAAAACCGTCTTAGAAGTATTTTCTAAGACGGTCGTTTACGAAATATAATGCATAAGCGGTTGTGAGCATAATGAGAAACCCCAAAAATTGAACAAATGGAGAGATAATTGGAGTTGCGATTTCATTGCAAGGAACGGAGGAAATGAAAGCCTTCTTTACAATAAGGCAGTTGTGCATAAGTTCCGGCGGATTCAATATCCAAAAATTTGCTCCTACTATCATCATGGGTACCGAAACAACAAATGCCGAAATTATGATTATTTTAAAAAAACCTTTTGAGATTTTCACGATACCCTCCTTTAGGTACGCAGGCGAGTAAGCAACAATTCTAACAATAAACAGCATTAAAAGTCAATGACACATTTGCACGAAGAAAAAATTAAGTTTTTAGAAGAAACGGCGGTAAAAATCCGCGAATCTATAATAGAAATGCTTTTGGAAGCAAAATCAGGTCATTCGGCGGGACCTTTAGGTATGGTAGATGTTTTTACCGCTCTCTATTTCCACGCGCTAAAGCATGATCCGAAAAATCCCGATTGGCCGGAACGGGATCGCCTCGCGCTTTCTAATGGTCATATTTGTCCTGTGCAATATGCGACCATGGCTCATGCGGGATATTTTCCGGTTGAAGAATTGAAAACGCTTCGCAAATTTGGTACGCGCTTGCAGGGTCATCCGCATCGGGGCGCGCTTCCGGGTATTGAGACGACATCCGGACCTTTGGGTTCCGGGCTTTCACAAATTGTCGGCATGGCATTAGCCGCACGAATCGATAAAAAAGATAATTGGTTTTATTGTCTGATGTCTGATGCTGAACAAGATACCGGAAATATTTGGGAAGCGGTCATGCTTGCGGGAAAAGAAAGGCTCTATCGTGTCATCGGTATCATAGACAGAAACAACATTCAGATTGACGGCTTTACCGAAGATATTATGCCATTAGAACCATTGCGTGAGAAATATGAAGCATTTAATTGGCATGTGATTGATGTTGACGGACATAATTTTGAAGAAATAGTAAACGCAATTGAAGAGGCAAAAGCGATTTACGAAAAACCAAAACTCATTATTGCGCATACGATTCCGGGAAAAGGCGTGAGTTTTATGGAACGAAAGTTTGAATGGCACGGGATACCGCCCAATAAAGAACAAGCGGAAAAAGCGCTCACGGAATTGCGAACACTGGAAGGCAAGATAGTGAGCGAGCATCAGTAATAGCTTATAGTTTGTAGCTGTTATCCTTTAGAAGCGGAAGCAAGAAACAAAGGTCGAAAAATTTGTAAATTAGAAAATGCTAATTAAAAATTTAATAAAATAATTATGGATCAATCAATGAAGCACGACAAAATGCACTGGCGCTGTTGCTGGATGCCAATGCTTGGAATAATTCTTTGGGTTTTGTCAGCGGTTTCGGTCATTCTCGCGTGGGTTGCCATTTGGAAGCAGGCATTGGTGCTTGGCTATGAACCGATAGCGTGGTACTGGAACGCGCTTGTGTTAGGTGTTCTAGCGATTCCGATGAAATCACATGGTGGATGGTGCAAGTCGCACGGCGATTCCTGTGGTGGCGGAACCTGTGGCATACCGGAAGGGAAGATATAATTTTGTTTTTACCGACTGCCAAAAATTTCAATTTTTGGCAGAAGCAAAAATTAAATTATGACACATGTAGTACTGCATCAAATCAGATCATGATAAAAATTGTAAAAGATAAAATTTTAAAATCAGAACTTGATGCTTTGGCGCGCGAAACATTCGGAGTTATGGTCAAGGGCGTTGTTGATCTTGAACGAGAAATTATGGCGTTGGGCGGTGAATTGCACGCGGATGAAGAAGCTATGCTTATTGAAGACGGATCACAACAAAAAGATTTATGGGGTATTAATATGTATCCCGCAAAACCGTTTGAGCAGGCAATCGAATTCGATTCAATGATCAATATTCGTCCAAGCGATAATAATTATTCGCGCGATATTAAAGATCCTGATATCAGAAAAAAAATTGCGATACTTGTTCGAAAATTATCGCCAGAATTATGATCATTCATAAAAATCTTGCGGCAGGAGAATGGGGAAAGCTTTCGCTTGCTGAACAGCTTGGAAATATCGGAAGCGACATTCATCGGGCAATTCGCTGGCAAGATGAAAATGCTGAATTTTATAATCAGGCAATTTTCCGCGCATTTGAGCTTTTGGATCTTACTATTCAAGATGGCCGCTGGAAAACGCGCCTGAAAGAACTGGCGCGAGTACGAGAAACGCTCGGTGATGCGCTTGCTGGCGGGATACTTTATGCAAGCACATTATCAAAACTCGATGATTATTTTGCCCATTTTGCAGTTGCCGCACGCATTAAAAAAATAACATAATTTATGCCAATAAATCCAAAAGCGTATATAGCAGAAAATATATTTGAGCTTGCCAAGCTTGAGCAAAAACCAAATCGTGAGGGATATGGTTTAGGTTTGGCCGAAGCCGGAGAGAAGAATCAAAATATCGTTGCTTTGTGCGCTGACTTAACCGAATCAACGCGCATGCACTATTTTCGTCAGAAATTTCCTGAACGGTTTATTCAAATAGGCGTTGCGGAACAAAATCTTGCAACTGTTGCTTCCGGTATGGCGGCGATGGGAAAGGTACCGTTTATATCTTCATATGCTATGTTCAGTCCTGGACGAAATTGGGAGCAAATCAGAACTACTATCTGCTATAACAATCAAAATGTAAAAATTATCGGCTCGCATGCAGGTGTGTCCGTCGGTCCCGATGGAGCGACTCATCAGGCGATAGAGGACATCGCTATTACGCGCGTAATTCCAAATATAACGATTGTAGCGCCCTGTGACATCAATGAAGCGAGAAAGGCGACTCTTGCTATCGCAGAGCTCGTAGGCCCCGTTTATATGCGCCTCCAACGCGAAAAAACACCCGTCTTTACCACCGACAAGACACCATTTGAGCTTGGTAAGGCGAATATATTGTACGACTCATCAGGCGGAGATGGGAAGGGAAAACCGGTCGTTGCCATAATCGCATGCGGAGCACTTGTACATAATGCGCTTTTGGCCGCGTATGAACTTGAAAAAGATGGGGTTGCAGTTCGCGTCATTAATAATCACACGATAAAGCCGATGGACGAAAAAACGATTATAGAAGCGGCAAAGGACGCTGGAGCAATTGTTACAGTAGAAGAGCATCAGATACACGGAGGTATGGGCTCGCGAGTCGCCGAAATTGTAGCCCAAAACCATCCAGTGCCTATAGAATTTATTGGTGTTAATAATCGCTTCGGCGAATCAGGCGAACCAAATGAACTTGTTGAATACTTCGGCATGGGAGTGTCCCAGATCAAAGTCGCGGTGAAGAAGATTTTGGAGAGGAAAAAGTAAGCGTTTTTATGCAGTCAAATTTACGCAATCAAAAGAATAAAGAATACTTTGTTCCCGTACATTCG
>CAYIPF010000025.1:0-4212 GCA_964365285.1 uncultured Candidatus Saccharibacteria bacterium
TTTGGCGGGGTTTTGTTTGATTATGCGCGAAAGCCAGCGATTATTGCCATGGATGTATACGAAGAAGCAGGAAAACAAAAAACGAAGACCAAAAAGACAATCGAAGAGCGCGTTGCTGAAGCACGGCAAAAATCAGAAAATAGAAAAGGCGTATATATGTCATATGAAGTGGCGACTGATCGCGGGGTGGCGGCAACCCGTCTTCGTGAAAACATTTTTAAGCTTTTTGATGAGACGGAATTAAACGCCGTTGTGATTGATGTGAAAGAGGTCAGGGGGACGACAGTTTCTGACGGTCTTCGCGATGCAGTGCAAGTGCTTCACGAAAAGAATGTATGGGTTATCGCGCGAATGACGATGATGCGCGATAATTCTCAAATAAAAACGCATCCGGAGTTTTACATTCGGCGTGCAGACGGTAATTTTTGGCGCGATAATAAGGGGAACGCATGGCTTGATCCTGCTCATCGCAAAGCGTGGGAATATAACGCGGGAGAAGCAAAAAAAGCGATTGATATCGGCTTTGATGAAATTCAGTATGACTATGTGCGTTTTCCTTCAGACGGAAACATGAACAATATTTCGTATCCCGCGTATAACGCAAAAACTCAAAAATACGAAATTATTAAAAACTTCCTTGCGTTTATGAATCGCGAATTGAAGTCATATAAACCAGAAATAATTCTTTCCGCCGATCTCTTTGGATATGTTGCCGTACAGATCAATGATTTTTCTATCGGTCAGCGACTCATTGATATGGGCGATTCCGTTGATTATCTTTCTTTGATGGTATATCCATCGCATTATTATTCTGGTTTTTATGTTCCGTCTGATTTGGTGAGGGGGCTTCCATCTATTCTTATTCCATACAAAGATTCTGATTCAAAAAAAACGGTTTCAAACCAGCCATACGATGTTATTTATCGCTCAATGCTTATCGCCGGAGATGTGCTTTCAGGAAAGGCAACGACCACAAAAACAGGAAGTTTTGTGGTGGCAACTTCAACAGTTGCCATAACGCCGATTTCTCGCGCAAAGATGCGACCATGGTTGCAGGATTTTGACCTTGGAGTTGATAAAGCCCGTGGAATTTACTATGATGTGGCGAAAGTCAAAGCCCAAATAAAAGCGTCTGAAGATGCGGGAACATCGGGATGGCTCTTGTGGAATTCTTCTAATGTGTATACCAAAGAGGCGCTTCGCGCTGAATAATGAATTAAGAATGAATGCGTGCCACCTTAGCTCAGTTGGTAGAGCAACGCTTTCGTAAAGCGGAGGTCCCGAGTTCGACTCTCGGAGGTGGCTCAAAGTTTTTAATGAGGCAACGCTTTTCCGCCAGAGGCGGATAAACTCCAAGCGGATGCCCCAAGTTCGATTCTGGCAGGGGGCTCAAAAAATATCTTTTTGAGCTTTTCATATGTAAAGATAGGTGATACAATAAACACAATGAGTGAATTACAAAAAAGTTTGGAGTCACTTGAGGCGCGGGCCCGTGCGTTAGCGGGCCGTCTTTGACATACTCGGCTTAAAAGAGAAGCTTATTCCTCTTGAAAAAGAAACAGAAAATCTGGATTTTTGGAGTGATCAGGTTCGCGCGAAAATCATAGCGCAAAAAGTCGCTGACATTAAAAAAGAAATCTCTATTATAGAAGGTTTTTGTAATGAGATTGGCGGTCTTCGCGAGCTGTGTCAGGTTGCCGAAAGCGAGGAGCTTATTGGCGCGGATATTGAAAGACGAAAAAACGAGCTTGAAAAAGAATTTAGGCAATTTGAAATCGCAAAGCTTTTTACTGGTTCGTATGACAAGGGAAATGCCGTACTGTACATCTATGCCGGCGCTGGCGGAAAAGACAGCGAGGATTGGGTCGCAATCTTGCGGAGAATGTATGAGCGATACGCGGAACGGAAGGGTTGGTCTGTGGAGACAATTCACGAAAACTGGGGTGAGTTTAAGGGACCAGCGGGGCAGGGGTTGAAAAATATTACGCTTCTTTTCAAAGGTAAGCCATATATTTACGGATATTTGAAAAAAGAAACCGGCGTGCATCGCCTTGTGCGCGTGTCGCCGTTTTCTGCAAAAAATTTGAGGCATACATCGTTTGCGATGGCAGAAGTTATGCCGGAATTTGTCGCCCCCGAAGAAGTTGAGATCAAACCGGATGACATAGAAATTAATTTTTTCCGTTCATCCGGTCCTGGCGGGCAGAATGTGAATAAACGGGAAACCGCTGTTCGCATTATACACAAACCAACTGGTATTCAAATTGCCGCGCAGACAGAACGAACACAGGAACGGAATCGCGATATCGCGCTTGGCCTGCTTCGCGCAAAATTATACCAGAGAAAAGTTGACACCCAGAAAGATGAGCGAAAAGAAGTTCGCGGAGAAACAGTTTCGGCGGAATGGGGACATCAAATTCGTTCATATGTGCTTCATCCGTATCGGCTCGTGAAAGATCATCGTACGGACATCGAGACACCGCGCGTTGACGCTGTTCTTGACGGGGCGCTCGACGAATTTATTGAAGCTGAAATCGCTTTATAGACATAATAAATAACAGTTCAATTACAACAATGACCGAAGAAAAATCAATAATATTTTTTGATGGGGTTTCCAAGGTATACACCGAATCATCTTCGGCGTTAAAGAATTTGACGCTTCGCGTCGGTCCGCAGGAATTCGTGTGCCTTGTCGGCCAGTCCGGCGCGGGAAAGTCAACGATGCTAAAACTTTTGTTGGCGGAAGAAAAGCCAACGACCGGCAGAGTATATTTTGATGGACATGATATCGCGGGGCTCGACAACGGAAGTTTGATTAATGTTCGAAGGCGGATCGGCGCCGTTTTTCAGGACTTTCGGCTTTTGGCGGGGAAAACTGCGTTTGAAAATGTCGCGTTTGTCATGGAAGCATGCGGAAAATCTGATGACGAAATAAATTCCGATGTGCCTCAAGTGCTCAATCTTGTTGGGTTATCCGAAAAAACAAACCATTTCGCAAGTGAATTATCCGGCGGAGAGAAACAAAGAGTCGCTATCGCTAGGGCGCTCGTGAATCGTCCCGATGTTATTATTGCCGATGAGCCGACAGGAAATTTGGATCCGATTAATAGCAAGGAGATTGTTGGGCTTTTAGAAAAAATCAATCAGCTCGGTACAACGGTTGTTTTAGCAACGCATAATAAAGAGATTGTTGATACGCTCGGCATGCGCGTGATAACAATGGAAAGGGGCGAAGTCGTTCGCGATGAACAACGGGGCAAATATATGTTATAATAGTTTGGCGAGTTTAAAAAAATAGCATGACAAACAAAATTGATATAGAAAGAATTTTTAGGTCGGGGTTTAATTCCTTTCAGCGGAATCCTTGGCTCACGGTTGCAAGCATCGTTATGATGACGCTTGTTTTAGTGCTCATCGGAGGGCTTGCGTTTGTCCACGTTACCACGAAGGCGGTACTTGCGAGTTTTTCTGAAAAGATAGACATCAGCGTATACATTAAGTCCGATACTGCTGAAACAACGGTTTTGAAAGTCCGTGAAGAATTAATTAAACTTCCTGAAGTCAAAGCGGTCGAATATGTTTCGCAGGACGAAGCATTGGCGCGATTCAAAGATACGCACAAAGATAACGCGCTTATTTTAAATTCGCTCATAGAGCTTGAGAAGAATCCACTGCAAGCAACGCTCAATATTAAAGCGCAGGAAGCGGGACAATTTGAAAAAATTTCAAAATATTTAAGTTCAAAAAATTATTCCTTTATTGATAAAATAAATTTTTATGAAAATCGGCTCATTATAGAACGGTTATCGGTAATCGCCGGAAGTATTCGTTCGATCGGTGTCGCTGTTGTCCTTCTCTTTGCTTTAATTGCCGTGATCATTGCTTTTAATACGATTCGTCTCGCAATTTATTCAAAGCGCGAGGAAATTCAGATTATGAAACTCGTCGGCGCGTCTCATTGGTACATCAGGGGGCCATTCATGGTCGAGGGCGTTCTTCAGGGGGTTTTTTCAACGCTTATTGCTGTGGCACTTCTTTTCCCAATCGCGTGGGTCGTCAGTCCAAAGCTTTCGCTTTTTATTCCCGGATTTGATCTTATGCAATATTTTCGCGACAACATCTTTTTTCTTTTTGGGGTATTGTTTGTCACAGGCACAATGCTTGGTGTCGCATCAAGCATGATTGCGATGCGGCGATATTTAAAAGAAGTAT
>CAYIPF010000025.1:4312-8457 GCA_964365285.1 uncultured Candidatus Saccharibacteria bacterium
GCTATAGCTTTTGGCCGTTCTAAGCCGTGACAAGCGTTCATCGTTAAAATATAAAAATATGGAAAATATCGAAAAAGACAATTCAATGACGACGGAAGAGGAAAAATATCATGAATTATTTGCTCAAAAAAAATGGTGGGAGGCGTTGAATTATGCTCGTGAGAAAAGTCTTCCGTTTGATAATGACAGAATTCTCACGGCGCTTAACGCTATTCGAATGGCAGAACGCGCCGCTGAAGCACAGGGGGATCGCGCAGAGGTTGATCGATTGCGATTTGAGTATGAACGCATTGATATTTCACTGGCAAAAGATTAGCGGAGCTATCCGCAAACAAAACCCGCGCATGCGCGGGTTTTGTTTTTTTAAGCATTGTGCTATGTTGTGCTCGCTCTTTAAAAAAAGATGCATTGGAGAATATATGGCATATGTCATTTCGTTTGTAGTTCCTAAGGAATATATCGACTGTTATAATCATGTTCATTACAAGGACTACTTAAATATTTTTCAAAATGCGCGTATGGAATTTCTGGCAAAGCGAGGAATTAGTTTGACAGACCTTGAGCGGGAAAATATGCGTTTTGTTACTCGTCGGATAGAAATAGAATATATCCACGAACTTTTGCTGGGCGATTCAATAAAAATTTATACCGATATCAGCCGCATCGGAAGGACGAGCGTGGTCTTTTCTCAATCAATTGTGCGCGGAGACGACGGAACCGCCGCAACCTGCAAACAAGTATCTGTGCTTATAGATAGTACGACGCGCTTAAAAATCGCGGTCCCCGAAGAGTTTTGCGTAAAACTTTTGTCGGAGTATCTTATGTAGCGGGCATGTGAACAAATCCACGTCAGATTTTACACGGGGATTTTTAAATAATGGACTCGGCTTGCAGTACTTTACATACAGTTGAATCGCTTGTCCGAGAAATAGCCGTTGAATACTAGACGCTTCACAGCGTCTTTTTTGATTTGATTTTTATCGATTTTTCGTGTATAATATAGGTGAAAGAGGGTAGGAGATATTGAAGGTTATAAACCTCCTCCATAAATCCCTCGAAATGGCGACGAAGAGTGTGCGCGGTGTGAGGCCTGGAAAAATCCAGGCATTTTTGTTAAAGTTTTCGTATAGTAATATATTTTCAATATTCGAAGCGATTTATTTATTTATTCAATTAATTTTTTATATACTTAAAATACATGGCAAGCGTATATGATACCCCATTTTGGTCAAATGATTTTTATGATCACCGCGCTCGGTGGAATCATTATTTTAATCAGATTCGTGCGGTTGCTGACACAATAAAAAAAGGGGGTGGCGATATTTCCGCATTTTCCATGCTTGAGGTTGGTCCGTCGCATGGACTCGTTACCGGATATTTGCGCAAATTCGGCGTTACAATAACAACGCTTGATTTTAAGCCGGAATACAGTCCTAATGTCGTTGGAGATGTTCGCGCGATGCCATTCCCAGATAATTCGTTTGATATGAGTATCGCCTGCGAAGTGCTGGAGCATATGCCGTTCGTGGATTCTCAAAAAGCGTTTAAAGAGCTGCATCGCGTTACAAAACGTACAGTATTGATTTCGGTTCCTGATGCGCGACACACGCTTTTTCATTTGCGGCTCAAAATACCCCTGCTGAAAGAAATAAAAATATTTCTCCGCGTGCCGACCTTTAAAAAACAGATCATAACGAATCCGCGGGGACACAATTGGGAGATTGGAAAATCGGGCTATCCTGTATCAAAAATTCGCGAAGCTTTAATTCAAGTCGGATTTCGCATTATCAAAAGTGGCGCGCCTCACGATACGCCACATAATCATTATTTTCTTCTGGAGAAAGTATAGCGCGGAGTATCATTTTAAAATATGCCCTACATAGCAAAAAAAGACAGGCGCTTTCTGAATCCGTTGATAAAAAATATTGAACGCGCTATCAAAAAAACGGCAAAAAGCAAGACAGATAAAGATGTCGTGATATGGCAGTTACTTCGATATACCGCAACGCGTCTTGTTTTTACTGTTGCTCTCGATGCGGTAGCGCGTCATCAAGGCAAACGGACACTCCGTTACTGGATTATTGCTCTCGTAGACGGCATTTTTATGAATGTTGCCCGCGAACTTAAAAGACGCTTAGCTCTTCCTTCGCCGGATGGCAGATTGATGTTTGAGCTTTTTGCATTTGAAAAAAAACTCAAACCGGCAATGAAAACAGTGGTTCCAAAAAAACTTGATAAAGACATTGACATTCTTGCGCGGAAAATAACGAGAATCGCAAATATATATAATTACGACGGCGCATTTGCCGGTTTGTGTAATTATTGCTTGAGCGCGCTTGGGCCCCAATTGATTGCGGAAAATCACGGATCATCGGAAAAGGCACTGCAAAAGCTTGTTCATTTTTGGCATAACACCGCTGATGAATTCTATCGATTAGTTGCGATTCCGTATGAAGATCTGCAAATCGCAAAACCAGAGAGCGGGGATTGCGACATTTTCATCTCACTTCTCAAAAAACAATTACACAGTAGGTCTAATTACTAAAAAATTTAATTTTTACTTATTTGTTTCAGATCTCTTCATGCTAGTGTTTTGCAAAACACTGCAATAGAAATTGATTGAAAATTATCTAAATATTATGCGCGAAGGCAAGGCAAAGGGTTCACAACTGATTATATATCCGGACGGCACGCTCTATCATATAGACCTCAAGCGCGCCGACGGTATTCCGGCGAATGTTTTTTTCGTAGGCGCAAAAGAACGCGTTGATGCTATTGCAAGTCATTTTGATTCGGTTAGTTTTAGGCATCAAAATAAAGCTCGCCCAGAGTTTTATGCCATTGTGGGTGCATATAAAGGCGTTCCTATGGTTGCGTTTTCCTGCGGTATTGGAGTTGATAATATTGAAATTGTGCTCACCGAATTTCACGCGCTATTCGAATACGATCACACAGCGGACAAATGGAGTGATGTTCCCGCCAAAGTAAATATTATACGGATCGGAACAGCTGGCACCTCGCTAAAAGAATTACCGATAGGGGCGATTGCGGTATCAAAATATTCCTTAGGGCTCGATAATCTTGGCGCGTATTATGCCAAGCCGTCCCTGCGCGATGTAACAGCGGAAAAAATCGAACAAGCGTTTTTGAAAACTTCAATCGGTAAAATAAATCCGCTTTCATACTGCTCGACGGCAACTCCGCTCGTTGCGCGGATACTCGAGAAGAAAGCGCAGGAACTTGGGGAGAAGTTCCCAATGATCGTGTCCGGCATTACTACCGCTTCCCCAGGATTTTTTGCTCCGGAAGGCAGGTCAATCGGAAGGATTAAAACCGCGTTATCGTTTGACGCGTTTATATCCGACATCGTAGGTTTTAATGAAGACGGTTTTAAAATAGTAAATCACGAGATGGAAACGAGCGGACTTTTTAGAATTGGGAATGAACTTTTGGGATACAATGTTGGGGCCGTATGCCTTATTTTGGATAATCTTGCCTCTGATGAAGTTATTGAAAAAAAACGCGCCGATGAGCGCATGGAAAAGTGCATCGCCATAGCCCTTGAGAGCATTATCGAGCTTAGCAAATCCTGACAAATCCTGAATTTAAATTTTATTTTTACGAAATAATCCCCACAGCGCGATGAGAGCAAAAACTACATTGAGAGTAACGGTGGGCCACGCATGTTGGACGAAGACATTGATGGTGATGCCAAACGCGCCTAAAAAATTTATCGCGTGATACGAGCGCGATCTTCCATCAACTTTGCCGGAAGAAATGAGGTAGTATCCAAGCAAGATGAGAATCATCCCAATCCAGCCGGCATAACTTGAAATGCTTTGAAAAAAAGACGGCATTTTTTAATTTAGATCTATTGTTGAATTATTTTTCTGCCACACCTCGCCCATCAAATATACTCTACTAGATGCAACGATTGTTACATCTAGTAGAGTATAAAATTTATTATAATCCAATTGATTTTTGATGCAATTAATGGTAAAAAGATAAGCATTGTAAGCCCGTTTAGCTTGTTTTGTTTGAGCGGGGCTTGTTAAGAAGTTTCTATCTAAAATTGCGGGATCGTCTAATGGTAGGACAGCGCCCTCTGAAGGCGTTTATCTTGGTTCGAATCCAGGTCCCGCAGC
>CAYIPF010000026.1:0-8394 GCA_964365285.1 uncultured Candidatus Saccharibacteria bacterium
GGCGAATATCCAAAGCGCGAGCTTGCTGTTTGTTGTAGGGTTGAGGTTATAAACGGCGGTTTTGGGGATCGTTTTGTTTCTGTTTCGGCGATAGCATGCACGCGCCATGGATATTTTTTTGCGATGGTAATAATGCGGTTCGCTTCCTGTTCCGTCTTCGGTTCTTCGTCGCACACAAGAGTCAGGATGTGTTTTTTTGTTGTTTCAAATTGCCCCGAAATTATCCAGTATGCCTCCGGTATAAACGCGCGGATTTCGCGTTCCCGCTCCATGATGATGCGAAGCGCTGGGGATTGCACGCGACCGGCCGAAAGGCCATAACGGACCTTTTTCCATATAAGCCCGCTTAAATCATATCCGAAGAGGCGATCTAAAACGCGCCGCGCTTCTTGCGCGGTCCGAAGATGTTCGTCTATATCGCGCGGATGTTTGAGGGCTTCTTGCACCGCGCGTTGGGTAATCTCATGAAAGACAACGCGCTGTGATTTTTTTACATGGCACGCCTCTTTGATGTGCCACGCAATCGCTTCACCTTCGCGGTCGGGGTCGGTGGCGAGGATGACCTCGTCAGCTTTTTTTGCGAGTGCCGTAAGTTCCGCCACGATTTTTTCTTTTCCTTTCGCAATTTCATAATGAGGGACGAATCCCTTTTTAATGTCGATCGCTTTTTTATTTGATTTTGGCAAATCGCGAATATGCCCGATGCTTGCGCGGACTTCGTATGCTCCATGAAGATATTTTGAAATAGTTTTTGCTTTAGCCGGAGATTCTACGATAAGGAGTTTCATGTGCGAATGTAAGTTTTGTTTCCGATATTTTTAACGCAGTTTTTTAATTCTAGCACGACAAGCGTTGAATTGAGAATTGGTATTGGGATTCCCGTTGCTGACGCAATATCATCAAACGCCAAAGACCCTTCTAATAAAGAGAGAATTTTTTTTTCGAGCTCATTTTCCGCGCCGATTCGTTCGCTCGTCTTTTTCTTTTCAATGCCGTACGATTCTAGAATTTCATCCGCTGAAGTTATGAGTTGTGCTCCGTCGCGGATGAGCGCGTGCGGTCCCGATGAAGCTTGTGAAAATATTGAACCGGGGAGCGCGAAGACATCGCGATTGTATTCGAGCGCATAGCGCGCCGTGATTAAAGCCCCGCTTCCTTCGCGCGCTTCAATGACCGCTGTTCCTTTTGAGATGCCCGCGATAATGCGGTTTCGCTGGGGGAAATGATGCTTCATCGCTGTTGTTCCCGGGGGAAACTCAGAAATAACTGCTCCGCCGTTTTCAATTATTTTTTTGGCAAGCGCGCTGTGGAATCGCGGATAGATTGATTCGTCATCAATTCCAGATCCCAAAACTGCAATTGTTGGTCCCTTTTCTTTAACGGCAATCTCATGCGCGATGCCATCAATTCCCAAAGCAAGACCGCTTACAATGCACATGCCGGCGCGGGCGAGTTCTCCTGCGATAGTACGGCACGCTTCTTTTCCGTAGTGAGTTGGTTTTCGCGTTCCAACAATCGCTATTGGGAATGCGTTTGATAGGTGTCCGCGGGCATAGAGGAGATGAGGCGCGTACGAAGTTTCTTTTAGGAGTGCTGGATAATTCGCATCATCTAGTGTAATTGGCTCTCCGCATATTTTAACGAGCCGTTCATATTCGGCGTTTGGATCAATGCCCGCACGCCGTTGTGGAATCGAGCGCGCCACTTCTTCAGAAAGGCCAGCCTCGCAAAGAACGGTTTCGGGCGCACCCCACGCTTTTGCAAAATCACCGTTAAAAAAATCGGAAAGTTTTGCAAGTCCCTTCGGACCGATGCATTGGAGGATATTGAACGCGTGAAGATATTGCTTTTGATCGCGTGCCATTGTTGTTCATTATACTATCTTTTTGTCGTCGTCAAGATTTTATGACGATGCTTCGCGTATTTGACACGCAAAATTGCTTTTCATATGCTTATAAAAGCTTCTTTGAAACAATCGCCGTCAGAAAGGAGATCGGTATGCGAAAGGCATTTTTTACGCTTCTCACGTGTATGCCGTTTCTCCTCTTTTCTTATGAGGTGGCGGCAAACATTTTTTCATCTGAATTTGAATGCGTCATGAATCCCGATTCTGCAAAACTCCTTTCACCTTCAGCGAGGCGCGCACTCTGCGAAGAGAAAGAAAAAGCGTCCGCAATTCGCGCTCTTATCTCACAATATATTGGTCCGCGAACAGTTTCGTTGGCGGTATTTAATGTTCTTGATCCGACTCAAGAGAAAACAAAAGACCAGTGGGCGCCGTTTCGCGATGAGTATGGATCTCAAATGCTTTCTATCCGTGCGACGGGGGTCATTGTCGCGCATTCACGGGAGCGGAAAGAGTGCCTTATTCTTACCTCGGGGCATGTTGTCGCCGGCGGGCGGAATAAAGTAATGGCGCTTTTTGCGGATGGGTATGCTGACGCGGAAGTTTTGCACAATCTTCAGGGGTTTGATTACGCGTTTGTCTTTGCTTCGTGCGGAGATCGTGATTACGCGCCGTTGGTATTAAGCGATAGCGAGGACATTCTTTTTGAAGAAATTCTCGTATCCGGTTTTATGACGCGCGGAATAGAAAAGCCGATTTTTTCCGTTTTTCCAGGCAGGATTAATACTGAACTCCTTTCTGATAAACGGCGCGTTATTTCAACGCCGATTACCGCAGGATCGTCCGGCTCTGGAATATGGACTATTGACGGAAAATTTTTGGGGATTGTTTCTTCGTTTGGAATTGTCGTATCTTCCCGCGGGGAGCGGATGGTAAGTCCCGGAAGCGGACTTATGCTTTCAGGCAGAGCGATTTTTGAAGATGCGTTTATAAAACTTCGTTCGGTGCCGTTTTGCCAGCGGTGCAATGACGCGCTTGCGATGATTCAATATCTTCGCGAACCGAAACAAAAATAAGAGCGAAAATATAACTGGGTACAATTTTCCCGTCGCTCGCTCGGAAGCGTATACTGCTGTATCCGCTTCCCGACCTTCGCTAGGTAATAATTTTTTTATAGCACATATGTATTTTCCGCCCATAATTAATTGGGCGGATTTTTTGTTAATTAATGTGCGGGGGTTGAACCCCCGCACATTAATTAAAATGTTTTTCCTGTTCAATTGCTTCGGCAAGCATGGCGTAGTAGAGATTGAGTCCTACTTTATTTGCTGTTCCCGATTGATCGCGTCCGAGCGCATTTCCCGCTCCGCGGATTTCCAAATCGCGCAGTGCTATATCATACCCAGCCCCGAGATCGGAGGCGTCTTGTAGCGCTGAAAGGCGTAGGGCAGATTTTTTGGTGAGTGTTTTTGAACGGTATAGAAAATAAGCGTATGCGTTGCGGTCTGTGCGGCCGATTCGGCCGCGGAGCTGGTGCGCCTCGGAGAGTCCGAGGCGCGTTGAGTCCTCCACGATGAGCGTATTCGCATTTGGAAAATCAATGCCATTTTCTATGATGGTCGTTGCGATCAAAACATTTATTGTTTGTTTCCGAAAGTTTTTCAAAATTTGCACAAGTTCGTTTGGCGATGATCTGCCGTGAATACAGGCAATTCGCGCTTTTGGAACGAGATTCTGAAGGCGTTTTTTAAAAACACCAAGGGTTTCAATGCGGTTGTGCAGAAAAAATACCTGGCCGTTTCTGCCCAGTTCTTTGATGATCGCGTCTTTAACGAGCGCGTCGCGATATGGCAGAACAAATGTTTGAATCGGAATTCTTCCGGGAGGAGGAGTTTTAATAATAGAAATATCGCGAAGTCCGGCAAGCGCTAATGAAAGCGTACGCGGTATCGGAGTTGCCGAAAGAGATAGTATGTTCATGTCCGCCCGGAGATTTTTAAAAAATTCTTTTTGCTTTACTCCGAAACGATGCTCTTCGTCAATAATCAGAAGTCCGACGCGTTCCCCAAGCGCGGCAGCAACATCTTTTGAGAAAAGGCGATGTGTGCCGATGAGTATATCGATTGTTCCTTGTTTGAACGATTTTATGATGTTTCGCGCGTGGTGTTTCGGTGTGAGTCGCGACAACGCTTCAACGCGCACCGCCGTTTCTTTGAACCGTTCGAGTACTGATCTGCGGTGCTCTTCCACAAGAACGGTCGTCGGAGCGAGCATGATGACGCGCTGTCCGTTTGCAATGACGCGAAGCGCTACGCGGAGAGCGACCTCTGTTTTTCCAAATCCGACATCACCGGCAAGTACGCGGTCCATCGGGTGAATTGTCGTTAGATCGTGCAAAATTTCGCCCATGGCTTTTTTCTGATCATCGGTTTCTTCGTACTGGAATGATTCGGCAAACGATGTCTCAATGTTCGGTTCCGGATGCATGGGTTGTTTGCGCGCTGAAGCGCGTTTCTTGTATACACTCAAAAGTTCTTTGGCGAACGCCTCAATATCCTCGCGCGCTTTCGCGCGCGTAGCGAACCATACGGATCCGCCGAGACGATGTATCGTCGGAGTTTCAAAACCGACATACAAATCAAGCTTCATTTTTTTGGATATCGGCACATAGAGCGTGTCCGATTTTGCTCCTGTGCGCGGAGCTGCGTACTCAATCTCAAAAAAATCTTCTTCGGACGCGTTGATGCGCGTCATTTGTTTAAATATGCCTATGCCATGATCAAGATGCACGACATAATCATGGGGTCGAAACGGACGGTCAGCTGTCCGAATAATTTTTTTTGAAGTATTTTTAAGTGGCCGTTCGTCAATGGACTCAATTGTATTTCCGTAGTATTCAATGGTGATTTTTTCATCGCGATTGATTGGCGCTATTTCAATGATATTTCCGCGATACGAAAACTCTCCCTTGCCGAATATAATACCCGCTTTTTCATAACCAAGATCAAAAAGCTTTCGAGCGAGAACACGAGGTGGAAGAGACGCGCCCTGTTCCAGAACAAGAGCGGAATTATTCCATATGCCAAACTGTTTTTTGATGGCGTTTTTGATCGCCGTTTCATTTTTCGCAAACCACAAAACACCCCGTTCTAAAAACTGGGGGGTTGCCGATACTATTACAATGTCTTTAATATTTTTTTGTTCCAACCGAGAAAGCATACCGCGTCAACGCTTTTTTCGTTAATATATCGTGCGTTAGCATAATAAAATTATTTTAATATCAATTACACTTATTCATCGCCCGCTCTCCGCCCTCTGTAATAAAAAGTTCTAATGCTTTGGTGGCAGTTTTGGTAATTTTTTTCAACGCCAGAAGATCTTTGGCGGAAAATTTTTTGAGTACGAGATTCATAGCGGGAATATGTTTTTTTGTGGATGGCTGGATCCCGATGCGAGCCCTCCAAAATTGGTCAGTTTTTAACGCGCGGCGCACGGATTCTACTCCGCGGTGTCCGGCGGCGCGTTTGGCGAAGGAAATTTTCATCGCGCCAAACACGATATCAGAATCGTCGTGCGTAACAATGATGTCTGCGGGTTTTATTTTATAGAACGCGGCGAGCGCGCCGACTGCTTTGCCCGAATTATTCATCATGGTTTCGGGGAGAGCGAGGATGATTTTTGTTTTGCCGATTTTTCCTTCTGAAAGTAATGACGCAAATTTTTTGTTTTCAGAAAAATCAGGGAGCTTGGCGGTTTTTTGAAACGCGCGGACAGCAAGCCGTCCGGCGTTATGGCGCGTGGTTTCGTATTCGGTTCCCGGATTGCCGAGTCCAATGATAAGGTGAGTGTTCATATGACATAGTATAGGCCTCCATTTGCAAAATGTAAAAAAATTCTTTACTCTTTATAAGATGATTGATGAAGCTTCAGTCGAGAATAAAACAAGCAATCCGTTGATGGAATCGGAACCGGAAATAAAGAGCGGGCATCCATGGATAAAAAAAGCGCTTGAAATAACCCGTGCGTTTATTGTCCCCATTGCGGTTGTTCTTTTATTCAGGTTTTATGTCGTTCAGCCGTTTATCGTAAGGGGGGCATCAATGGAACCGTCTTTTGAGGATCGGGAGTATCTTATTATTGATGAAATAACGCCGGTTTTGCGGCCGTTGTCGCGCGGATCAGTAATTGTTTTTCGCTATCCTCTTCATCCTTCAGATTTTTTTATCAAGAGGATTATTGGTCTTCCTGGCGAACGCGTAGTGATTAAAAACGGGCAGGTGAGTGTGAGGAATACGACAGGAGAAGAGCTTGTTCTTCAGGAAACATATCTTGCGCGGGGTACGATTACCGTTGGCGTGGTTGATGTTAATCTTTCGGATGATTCATATTTTGTGATGGGTGATAACCGAAATTTCAGTTCGGACTCGCGGCAGTGGGGCATCCTTTCAA
Source organism: uncultured Candidatus Saccharibacteria bacterium (assembly GCA_964365285.1). Taxonomy (GTDB): domain Bacteria; phylum Patescibacteriota; class Minisyncoccia; order Sungbacterales; family JBBTQR01; genus JBBTQR01. The sequence goes on from CAYIPF010000026.1 coordinate 6,296, forward strand.
AAGACCTTATTACGGGGCGGGCGGTTCTTCGTTTGTGGCCTCCGGAACGGGTTGGCGTAATCAAGGGCGTTTCATATTAAACCTTGAATCACATATTATATAGCGCGAATCACAATCATAATTAAGCGGTTGGTCTATAGACATAGCACCGTGAACGGCAAGCGAGGCGTGATTTTCACGGGGAAGGAGTCTTGTTTCATGGTGCGATGTCTATAGTATTAAAAATAATGAAAAAAACTAAAATCAAAGCATTTCAACGGCCGCGGGGAACGCACGATATTCTTCCTGAGGCATTGCATTATTGGAAGGCGGTGCGCGAGAAAGCTGAAGAGCTTTCGGTGTTTTACGGTTTTCGGCATATCGAGACACCCCACTTTGAGGATGTTGATCTTTTTTATCATGGGGTTGGCACGGCGACTGATATTGTTGAGAAACAAATGTATTCGTTTAAAACGCGCGGAGGCGATCAGCTGACTTTACGGCCCGAAGGGACCGCGCCGGTTGCGCGCGCGTATATTGAAAACGGCATGGTCAATGAGTCGCATCCCGTAAAGCTTTGGTATGAAGGTTCATTTTTTCGCCATGAAAGTCCGCAGAAAGGGAGATTTCGCGAATTTCATCAGTGGGGGCTTGAGGCTTTGGGCGAGGAGGGACCCGTGATAGAAGCGGAAATTATTCAGGTAATACACTTATTTTTTCGCGAGATTGGAATTGCCGATAGTTATGTTGAATTGAATAGCATTGGATGTCGCGAGTGCCGTTCCGCGATTAGAGCTCAGATTATGGGCTATTATCGCAGTCGTTCGCGCAAGTTGTGCGTGAATTGCCGAAGGCGAATAAAGGAGAATTATTTTCGTATTTTTGACTGCAAGGAGGAGAAATGCGTTCAACTTCGTGAGAACGCTCCGCAGATTATTGAGCATGTGTGCGACTCATGTAAAAATCACTTCAGAACACTTCTTGAGTTTATGGAAGAAATTCAGGTGCCCTACACTCTCAATCCGCACCTTGTGAGGGGTCTTGATTATTACACGAAAACCGTTTTTGAATTTTTTGTCGGAAAGCCGGGCGCGAATGCGAGTGACGGGAATGGGGAAGGCGTACGAGGAAATCAAGGAGACGCAGAGCAACTAGCAGAAGATCGTCATGACCATTCTCCAAAACACTCTTTTGCTATTGCGTCCGGTGGACGATACGACGGGCTTGTGGAGCTTTTAGGCGGACGACCGACCCCAGCGGCTGGGGGCGCTGTAGGGTTTGAACGGGTGATCGAAGTTATGCGACAGCAAAAAATTAAGGTTCCTCATGATAAATCCGCAAAAATATATTTAGTGCAATTAGGCGATCTTGCAAAGAGAAAAAGTTTAAAAATTGTCGAGCAGTTTCGCCATGCTGGAATTCCTATTCGCGCAACGCTTGCCAAGGACAGCATCAAATCCCAATTTACGCTTGCGGGAAAGGTTGGGGCGGAGTTCGTGCTTGTTTTTGGGCAGAAAGAAGCATTGGATGAAGAGATTATTATTCGCGAGATGAATTCCGGAATTCAGGAAACCATCCCTCTTACAAAACTCATTGAATCCGTCAAACGCCATTTGAAAAAATAGTTTTCATTGCGTTTCGATTCGGCTATATTTTATACGCTACCCGCCATGGATTGTATTTTTTGCAAAATTAATCGCAACGAAATTTCGGCGGATGTTCTTTTTGAAGATGCGGTCGTGAAAGTTTTTAAAGACGCGCATCCAAGCGCTCCGGTGCATTTTCTTGTTGTGCCTAAAAAACACATTGAGTCAATTGGTTCGCTCACGGATGCGGACAGAAGCGTGCCTGATATTCTTGTTTTTGCCGCTAAAAAGGCGGCGCACATGCTTGGACTTGATGGGTATAAGTTGGTTTTTAATGTCGGGCGAAAGGGCGGCCAGGTAATTGATCATCTCCATCTTCATCTTTTAGGAGGATGGATCGACGCGGTGTCCACGAAAAAATCGCTATAGTTTTTGAGGAGTGAAGACGACGAAATACTGAGGTTAGTAAGTCGAGTGTGTGCATAAGTTCAGATACATATGGCACTCTGTAGACCCCTAAAGAGATGCGCATAT
>CAYIPF010000027.1:0-8288 GCA_964365285.1 uncultured Candidatus Saccharibacteria bacterium
GCAAAGGCGGATTTCATTTCGGGCAGAGAGCCGTCCGCTTCGCGGACGGCGACCCTTTCTTCATTTTCCGCCGATGTTTCTTTGGGTGGACCCGGGGAGAATTGAACTCCCGCCTCGGCAATGCGAATGCCGCGTTATGCCACTTAACTACGGGCCCATTAAAACACCTTCCATGGTATCAAAAAATGAGAAAAAATAAAGCATTTTTGATTGTATTTGCTTGTGAATAACTTTCTTGCGGCATTTTCTGCGTTTGATATAATGAAATCATGAAGTTTGAGAAACTTGAAGAGTCGCAAAAAACATCGCCGGAGCTTGTGGAAAATTTTGAAAATTCCGTTGAAAGACACAGCAGAGCTGTGTCGCTTTTTTTAACTGGGCTTGCAACATCGGATTTTAATGGTTGCGATATAAGCGTTATTATTGAATCCCCAGCCAAAACAAAAATAATTACTCTTCAGGAAGAAGTGCAAAAAAAATTTGAAAACGGCAGTGTCCGTTTTCACGCGTGCGCACCATTTGAAGAGAATGATGGCGGTAAAAAAATTCAAATAGGCGTTTCAACTGTTTTTATTGAACACAATGCTTTGGAAAAAAAGACGCCAAAAAATCTTGGGGCGCGATTTATTACAACGCGCGTGGATGGGTCGGAAGAAACCGATATCAGCGCGTCTTTTTTTATCAACTCCAATGCTATCGCAGAAAATCACTGCGGTATTGAAAAAAATTATAATGAGCTCGTGGGCGAATCGAAAGACCGTTACGCGATGCTGGTTTCAAATCTTGATATGCGGCTCAATGTTTTAGAAGCATTGAAACTTTTAGGGAAAAACGAATCGCTGCAATCGCATGCAACGCGCACGCAAGTTGACGAATACGCGACCATTCTCGATAAAGAATTTCCCAATCAGTATAATAGAAGCTTGATAAACGAAATTTTCCAAAATTAAATCCCTGCGTACGCGGGGATTTGTTTAATCCAGTGCAATGCTCTCTCCGCGCATGAACGCTTTAAGAAACTTAACATCCTGACTCGTTCCGGTCATGGCGATTGTGTAATCCGGCACAAGAAGCCGTTTCATTTCAAAAAGAAAATCATAAGCGCGAAGAAGTTCGTTTTTGTATTGTTCTTTTGTTTTTGCGGTTCCAAAACGACGGTTCATATTGCGAACAAGAATGTCGTCATTCTGCGGTTCAAGAAAAATTACGAACGACTGAAAATGAAGTCCGACTGAGTTTGCGATGGTGCATGCTCCTTTTGGCGTCATTTTCATGATTCCGTGAGATGCGCACAGCACATTTTCCAAATCGGAAACGCGGGTCCCATAATAATCGTTTTGATGAAAATCGTATTCAAGAAATTCGCCATTCTCGTGGCGCGCTATAAAACCATTTTTCGTCAAAAAACGGTAGTGGCGCGCATCATTTGGATTGTTGGGACGAGGAGGGCGGGTCGTTGTTGAAGAAATTTCGCGAAAAACACGCGGATACTCGCCGACAATCTTCTCAATTAAATATGTTCCACCAATAGCGCGCGGACCGCATAGAATAAAAAGTTTGTTTTTCAATGTCCTCCTCCATTAACAAGCGCAATAAGAAGTACCACAAAAACGGAAAGGGTTCAAGTTTTTAGGAGTTATTGCATAATATCTAAAAAATGAGATAATTGGGTCATGCTATATTTTACAGCGGCACTGTCCGTGGCAATTGTATTTTTTGCTTCACTTTTTGGTTCTTTTGATGGAATCGTTGATCAGGTGACGAATACTGTTTCTACAACCGTAGATCAAACTCAAAACACAATCAACACCCTAGAGCAAAATGCGGTTGAGACAATCAATCAAACAATAGACACGACAACACAGCAGGTTTTGGCTCCTCAGGCGAGTATTTTTATATCCCCGCTTGGATCTGTTCTTAAGGACACGGCGCATGTTGGTGTGCGTGTTTTGGGAGCGTTGTCGGTTGAACTATATGTTCGCCCGACAAATTCTTTAATATCGCATTACATAGGACGCGCTAATCGGGTTTCTGATTCCGAGTGGAAATTTCAATGGGAGACCATCAGTACGCCAAACGGTTCATATGGGCTGTATACCGTCGTTACAAATACCTTTGGAAAATACGAGAGTTCAAAAATGTCGATCTCAATTCAAAATCCGATTAGTATTACACCTCAAGAAACAATTACCGTAAATCAAATTCAGACCATAATTAACGCCACCGAGCAAAATGCTATTGAAACGCTCAACCGGACAACAGATACGGCGATACAAAATATCGGAAGCGAGCTGAAAAATCTTTTTAATTCGGTAAAACCGGATATTTCTTCTAAGAATATTCCAATCGCCAACAGCGCAATAGACACGTCTAACGCGCAAACAAAAATCGACCTTGAACGGTTGCGGCGAGAACAAGAAATTCGTCGTGAAAAAATTCGCAATGAAATTCGCCAAAATGTCGAAAGGACAGGAAGCGCGATTATCATAAATGTTCCTGAACGCATTCGCGCCGAGGCAGAACGAAAAAAGCATGAAGTCATTGAACGAGCGGAACGCGTTGTTATTGAGTATGAAAAAAAGATCGCCGTTGAGCAAAAACAGAAACGGGATCAGCTCTCTGAATATATTTTTCGCGATAGCGACAAAGATGGCGTCTCTGATTACGATGAAGTAATGGTATACCGCTCAAATCCTCTTGTTGCCGATTCGGACGGTGATGGATTTAATGACGGACTTGAAATTCGGGTTGGATCAAACTCGCTTGATCCAACCGCTGAAGACAAAATTGTCTATGAAGAACCAAAAGAAAAAGGTGTTGTTGATACGAAAAATTTTAAAATTGAAAGCATCGCCATCGTTGAAACAGAAAAAACGCTTGAAGGTAAAGAGCTGATCAAAAAAATCGAAATAAAAGGCACGGCGCTTCCAAACAGTTTCGTCACACTCTATATTTATAGCAGTACGCCAATTATCGTTACGGTAAAAACAAATTCTGAAGGCGTGTGGACCTATCAGCTTGATAAAGAGCTGTCTGACGGCACGCACGAGGTATATATCGCAACGACGGATACAACGGGAAAAATCGCGGCAAAATCAGAGCCCTTGCCGTTTATAAAGACCGCGTCCGCTATCGTCATTGGCGCCGATTTAAATGAAGCAGTTGCGAAACTTCGCAAAGAAGAAGCGGCACCGTCGTTTTTCAAGCCAACGAGTGTTTTCTTCGCGTTATCCGTGATCATTCTCATGATTGGAATTGCTATGATGATTATCGGTTATTCATCGGGAAAAAATCCGAATAATCCAATCGCATGAACTCGCCCATACAAAGTTTTTGGCGCGGATTTTACTTCCTGCGTGAAAATCCGCAGGTTTTCTATACAATCGTTCTCGCAGTTGTAATTCCTTTGGCGTTTCTTTTTTCAAGTCAGGAGTTTCTTACCGTTGCGCAAACTACGCAGGAACGGCTCGAAAAAGAACGCATCGGCATTATGCAGGACACTTTCGTTATATTTGCGGAACAAAAACTTTCCGATGCGGACTTTCTGCAGAAAAAAATAGAATCCATTCGCACGCAGAATGAAACATTCATCGAATTAAAAGTTGTTCGTTTGGATAAAGGCATGCCGCGTGTCGTTGCTTCTTTAAAAAAAGAGGAGATTAATACTGTTGACGAAATAAACCAACAATTGTACGCGCCAGCATCAATCAATCCATCAACCTCGTTCATTTTCGAGATTTCAGAAGGTGGTACACGCGGATGGAAGGCGGTGCGCGGAATTTTGAACGAAAATCGTGAGCTTGCCGGATTTTTCTATTCAAGCGTTTCAATGGCTGAATTGGATGCGCTTATCTCAAAAAAAATCCGCAATGCGTATTTTTTTCTTATCACAATTCTTATCGTTATCATCGCCCTCTTGGTTCGACAGGCGAAAATGATTGATTACGCACGGCTCTATGCAAAACTTCGGGAAGCTGATGCCGTAAAAGATGAATTTCTTTCAATTGCCGCTCATGAGCTACGCTCTCCGCTTCAGGCGATCAAGGGGTATGCGGACGAAATCTCAACGCTCAAAAACATGCCGAAAGAAGCCGAAAAAGATATATCTGTTATCCGCATTTCGGCAGAACGGCTTACTATGCTCGTTTCAGATATTCTCGATGTCTCTCGCCTCGCACAGGGACGACTTTCTTTTGATATGCAAAAAATCGACCCTACTCAAATGCTAGAGCGCGTGATTCAAAATCTTAAAAATGAAGCCGAAAAAAAAGGACTTTCTCTTGAGTTCAAAAAAGGTTCCGCGCTTACCATAGCCGCCGATCCTATGCGTCTAGAGCAGGCGTTCGTAAATCTAATAAGCAACGCGATAAAATACACACCAAAAGGGTCTATTGTGGTATCCGTTGAAAAACAATATGATAGCGGATATATTCGTGTTGCGGATACCGGACTTGGAATTTCAGCGGAAGATCAAAGGCATTTGTTTGAAAAATTTTTCCGCATTAAGTCAAAAGAAACCAGAGAAATTATCGGAACCGGTCTTGGACTTTGGATAACAAAAACGATTATCGAAAAAATGGGCGGAGAAATTTTACTCGAATCAATCAAAGATGTCGGCGCGCACTTTATTATTAAATTTCCGATTAAAGAATAATTTTATGCTTTTAGAATTTTATGGTACGGAATGCCCTCATTGTGTTTCAATGAAGCCGTTGGTTGATAAACTTGAAAAAGAAACTGGTATGAAAATTGAGCAGTATGAGATTTGGCACAACGAAGAAAACGCGCGAAAAATGGAAAAATATGATGTCGGACTTTGCGGAGGCGTGCCGTTTTTCTTTAACACCGAAACAAAAAAGTTTTTGTGTGGCGGAGAAAGCTATGAAGAATTAAAAAAATGGGCGGAGGGGAAATAACAAAAACATCCTTGCGTGCGCAAGGATGTTTTTGTTTAGTTCGCTCGCTTCGTCCTTCGTTCACTTCATTTAGTCGGACACATTCGCAGTGCTCTGCTCAGTATTTCCTACATTCGACTTGCTAGTCTTAGTATTTCCTACGTTCGACTTGCTAGTCTTAGTATTTCCTACGTTCCGCCTGCTGGCTTCAGTATTTCCTCACTCTCGTTCGGTCATCGCATTCGCGCTCGGTCATCGCATCTTCGCTCCTCAACCGCACTGGGAATCGATTTTCTTTTGACGAAAACCCGGGAAACGCTCACAGCATTCCCTTCGATTCCCAACGAAAGCAAAACAGTTTGCTTTCTTCGGTCGGGCCGCTGGGAATCGAACCCAGTCTACACACTCCCGAAGCGTGCGTACTACCGGTATACTACGGCCCGATATAAATTACATAAAAACAGAGTACCGTTTTTTTCTTTAAGAAACAAGGAACCGTTTCTTATCAGCATTCGGCTTATTCGCACGAATATGCCGATGGACCGGCAAAACCTTAACGAATATGAAATTTTTTCTTAATTCCTTCTTGCCGTTCTCCTTCGACGAATTCGACTTTTTCCTCAGCTTTTTCGCGAAGCCCAATGAGTTCTTTTTCAGAAAGTTTTCCCAGTTCAGGTACACGCATTAAAAGATATTCGCTGGTATTTTTAGAAGAATCATCGAGCGCTTCTTCCAGGAGCGCGTTGAGAATATGTCCGATTTTAGGTCCCGGCGGAATGTTCAAAATTTTAATAATATCTTCGCCGTTTATTTTAAGCATTGTAACGCGCACGGCTTCTTTTTCGCGAATAACTTTTTCAACCCGATACTGAAAATGGCGCAAACGGTATGGAATCGCCTTTGGGACTCCGGAACCGATGCGGTCACAAATACGCACGCGCACTAAATCGGCAATATTTTCTTCGCCGATATTTCTAATTAAACGACGGATGGACGAATCGGTCGTCGCGTCATCGGTGTCGATGTCGTAGTTAAAAAGATGCCACCGGACGAGTTTTGAAACTTTTTCGATTTCTGATCGTGAGAATTTTAGCCGTTCCATGACCTCAATTGTCATTTTTGCGCCCAACACATCGTGTCCATAAAAAGTTGAATCATATCCGTCGCCTCGTTTGGAACGGGGTTTCGCGATGTCGTGGAATAACGCCGCCAAACGAATGAGTGGTTCGTATTTTTCTTTGGCGGCATAATTCAAAGCGCGAAGATTGTGCTCCCAAACGGTATAAATGTGATGTTTATTTTGTCCAACGCCAATTCCCTCTTCAATTTCGGGAAAAAAATGTTTTAAGAGTCCAAGCGTATGAAGAAGTTCAACGCCTTTTTGCGCGTAGTCGGATGAAATAATTTTCATGAACTCGTCCCGAATGCGTTCTTTTGAAATTAATTTTAGCAATTGAGCATAGCGCATAATTGCTGATGCTGTTTCTTTTTCAATCTCAAACTTGAGCGTAATGGCAATTCGTACCGCGCGGAGCATGCGCAATGCATCCTCGTTAAATCGTTCGTCGGCGTTGCCGACGGCGCGGAGAAGTTTTGCCTCAAGATCGTCTTTGCCCCCAAACGGATCGACGAGTGATGGGCACTCCTCTTTCGTTTTATTAAGAGCAATGGCATTAATGGTAAAATCTCGGCGAGATAAATCTTCCTCAATGTTTTTAGCTGGTTTAATATCCGATGGTCGGCGTTTATCTTCGTACCTTCCTTCACTTCGGAATGTCGTAATCTCAATCTCTTTCAACGCATTGTGATTCGAGTCGGTTTGGATTGTAACGGTATAAAATTTGTTCTCATAAAATGTTTTTTGAAAAAGAGCGCGAATTTCTTCCGGTTTTGCGTTTGTCGTTACATCCCAATCTCGTGGTTCAATTCCAAGCAAGACATCTCGCACGCATCCGCCAACCGGATACGCCTCAAAACCCGCGCTTTCAAGCGCATGTACGATATCAACAACTTCTTTTGGAATTGCAATCTTTTTCATATTTATTATTTCGTATCTTAATTATAGCGTATCGTAAAATCGTCCCAAAGAAAAGAAAACCCCCCATCGCGTTGTATGCGACAGGGGGGATAAAACCATCCCTGATGTTTTATCGTTTCAAACGGGCTAAGTGTTCAAGAATTGGTTCCCAGCAATACCTGCTTTGTTCCCACGGTTTCATTTTGTAGCGTTGGTATAACCACTCGCCAAATTTGATATTTCCTTCTGGGGTTTTTACAGAAATACCAAACTGCGTTTCGAATTCACGGATTTCCTTCTTATGAACGCTAAAATTGATTTGCAAAACTCCTTTATCCGCCGGATGCTTTTCTCCTTCAACGATTGTTCCATCTTGATTGTAGTGTTTTAGTCCGCTTTCACAGATGGCTATGATCTTAAATTTCATTGACATTGCCTCAATTGCGCTTTGTCGTATGGTTGTGCCGGACGCAGGCCATGTTTCCAGAATTTTATTTTGTGGATTTTCTTTTGTATCAAAGGCCTCCGTTGCAAGGCCTTTCGCAGATGGGCGGTCGAAATCAGGCTTTTTATAAGACAACATGACCGTTTTAGATACCAGCATCTTGATCCGATCATTTTTAGGTAGATTGAGAATAGACACATATTGAGAAGATTTGCGCTCATCCAGAAATGTAACAGGATTTGATCGACGAGGAATTGTGTTTGGTTTTGTTGGTGGGAAAATGCCAATGTAGTTTTCAGAAACATACTTCGGGGGCATTCGCACATCATCAATGGCCGTTTTCACAAAAAAAATCGTAAGCACTGATATTAAAACATACCACATGGTTTTTCTCCATTTTCTCGTTAGATTTTAAAAGATCGATCAAAAACAAAAAACTAAGCTTAAAGAATAATATATAAAATGTAATATGTCAAATAACTGTGCTATGAATTTAATGAGCGAGCTTGCTTTTTGGCTGTTTTTACTTACTATTAAGTAAAATGCGCCCTTAGCTTAATGGATAGAGTAACCGGCTTCGAACCGGTTGATGGGGGTTCGATTCCCTCAGGGCGCACCATTCAGAAAAAATATTTGCACCCATAGCTCAGTTGGTAGAGCAGCTCGCTCTTAACGAGATGGTCGCAGGTTCGAATCCTGCTGGGTGCACCAACAACAAACTAATCGGCTTTTTGGAAGCCAATTAGTTTGTTGTTAGTGTATTTATTGTACCAAGTTAGAACCTATTTCCAATTCCAAAATCGGTAATGTCTCGCACGCGCGGAGCGCGTGCGACATCATTTATTTTGAAAGTAGGTTCTAACTTGGTATAATAAACTGTAAGAATTCGTAGCGTTGTTTACAATTCGATCGGGTAAAAGTAATTGATAAG
>CAYIPF010000028.1:0-8157 GCA_964365285.1 uncultured Candidatus Saccharibacteria bacterium
GCAGTCATTACCAACCCAGGAGTGCCAAATGTGGTGGACGCATACATGCTATTGCTTTTTTAAGCAATTTTTAGTATATTTATAGTGTATTATTTTGAATACTTATGCAATATTATTATAAACGAAGAGACTTGCGGAAATTGATATTCAGAATGTTTCGTGAATCTCGCACACAGCAAACACGCTTATGTGCGGAATGAATAATGCTCATTTTGATTCTCACAATGCATCCTACAAACCTAAACATGTTTTCATACAGAAAAACGTTTATCCAATAAGCGCATATTAGGTTTACTCAATTTCTTCCAAACTCTCTTTGTCGGAAGAATATGTCATTACTCGTTATTATTAGTGCGATTATCGCCTCAATTGGAGTCGGGTTTTTTGCTGGTTATGTTGTCCGACAGCTTGTCGTGCGCAAGCGCAAAAACTCGATTGAAGCAAAAGTTCAGAAATTTGTTGAGGATTCAAAACAAGAGGCAAAAGAAGTTATTTTCAAGGCAAAAAGTAACGCTTCAGAGCTTCTCCAAGAAGCGCGAAACGAAATTCGCGACCGTGAAACGCAGGTTCGAAAAACAGAAGAGCGGGTGCAATCGCGCGAGGTATTTTTGGATAAAAAATTGAACGATCTTGATGTAAAAAATAAGGATGCCGAAGAGAAGATTGAAAAGGCTCAATTGCTGAAAAGAGATCTTGAGACGGAAAAAGAGAAAATTTCCAAAGAACTTGAACGAATTGCGATGCTCTCGCGGGAAGAGGCGCAGAAGGAGCTTTTTCAAAAAATCGAGCGGAACCACGCAGACGACCTCATGCTTCGTTTACGGAAACTCGAAACAACAGGCATTGAAGATTTAGAACGGAGAGCAAAAAATATTCTTTCGACGGTTATTCAACGATTGGCTACCTCGACCGCCTCTGAAGTAACGACGACCGTTGTCGCAATTCCCAATGACGAAATCAAAGGGAAGATTATCGGTCGTGAGGGGAGAAATATCCGCGCCCTTGAACGCGCCGCGGGCGTTGAGATTATTGTTGATGATACCCCCGGGGCAGTCGTTATTTCGGGGTTTGATCCCGTCCGAAGACAGATTGCGCGCGCTGCGCTTGAAATCCTCGTAGTAGATGGACGCATTCAGCCGGCTCGCATTGAAGAGGTGGTGGCAAAATCAAAAGCAGAAATGGACAAACAATTGAAATCAATTGGAGAAGCGGCGGCATATGAAGCGGGCATTTTTAACCTTGATCCAAAACTTCTCCATCTTATCGGGCGTCTGAAATTTCGTACAAGCTACGGTCAGAACGTTTTAATGCATTCGATGGAAATGGTGCATATTTCTGGGATGCTTGCTGAAGAGTTGGGCGGAGATATTCGTATCGCAAAATTTGGCGCGCTAGTGCATGATATTGGGAAAGCGGTTGATCACGAAATACAGGGGACACATGTTGAAATTGGCCGTAGAATTCTTGCGAAATTCGGTGTTGAAAAGCCCGTTATTCAAGCTATGCAATCGCATCATGAAGAGTATCCGTATGAAACTCTCGAATCAATAATTGTTCAAACGGCTGACGCAATCTCCGCGTCGCGTCCCGGAGCGCGGCGTGATTCCGTAGAAAACTATCTTCGCCGTTTGCAAGAACTCGAAGCAATTACCAATTCTTTTGAGGGCGTTGAAAAGTCGTACGCAATTCAAGCGGGCCGTGAAATCCGCGTGTTCGTAACGCCGGAAAAAATTAGCGATCTTGAAGCGCGGACTCTCGCGCGCGATATCGCCGTAAAAATCGAGCAGGATCTTAAATATCCCGGGGAAATTAAGGTGAATGTCATTCGTGAAATGCGCGCGATTGAATATGCGAGATAAAATTCATAATTCCTAATTTTTAATTCTGGAACATCGAGTAATTATGAAAATATTGTTTTTTGGAGATGTGGTAGGGCGACCGGGAAGAGAGGCGCTTCGCTATATTATTCCATTATGGAAAAAAGAATATAATCCGGATATTATTATCGCCAATGGTGAAAATGTTTCGCATGGAAAAGGGATCAGCGAACGGACAATTAAAGAAATTTTTGGAGCGGGGATTGATGTCATTACCACGGGTAATCACGCGACCGACGGTCCCGATGCTCTTAAAATTCTCGCGGATGAATCCCTGGCCCTTATTCGGCCGGTTAATTTTCAGCCGCATATTCCAGGGCGCGGTTTTTTAGTTCGTGAAGTGGCAGGCAAACAACTTCTTATTATTAATGCTATTGGAAATGTCCATATGAAAAAGGTCTATCAGATGCCTTTTTCCATCGTTGACGCGGTTTTGGCGAAATATACGGATATAAAACATATTTTTGTTGATTGGCACGCCGAGGCTACTTCGGAGAAGATTGCTATGGGGTGGTATTTGGATGGGCGGGTTTCGGCTGTCGTTGGGAGTCATACGCATACGCCGACGGCTGATGAGAGAATTTTGAGCAAGGGGACAGCGTTTATTTCAGATGTCGGAATGGTCGGACCGCACATTTCCGTTATTGGAGAAGATGTAAAACTGAATCTTGGGCGTCTCGTTTCCCAACTTTCGGCGAAAACCGATATCGCAATCGCGCCTCCATATGAAATCAACGCGGTAATCATTGACATTCATGATGAAACGGGGCGCGCTGTCAGTATAAAACGCGTAAGAGAAGTTGTTGATAAGTCGCTTGCATAAAAAGTTGCTTAAATGTTCGCATATTGCTAAAATGGCAGTCTCATTAAAATGATAACTAATTTAATAGAGCGAATGGAATTTGGCGCATAGCTTACAGCTAAACGCTAAATGCTTTACGCTCAACGCTTTATTGTATGGACAAAAAAGGACTCGCTGAACTCGTCACGGCGAAGACGAACGGCACAAAAAAAGATTCATTGGAGCTCATCGATATGATTTTTGACTCAATCCAAAAGGCGATGGTCAGCGGAGATCAAGTTAAAGTCGCGGGATTTGGCGTTTTTAAAGTCATGAAACGCGCGGCTCGCGAGGGCATTAACCCGAAGACAGGCGAAAAGATCCACATTAACGCAAAGACCGCTCCGAAATTTCGAGCAGCAAAGCAATTGAAAGAAGCTGTTCTCTAACCAGTACAAAGAAATCCCCTCGCAAGAGGGGATTTTTATATGAGTACGAATGATTGAAAATGAAAGTCAGATCAACGCTCATAAACTTTCGACTGATTGTTTCATCATGAGATCGCTCGCTTGAGATTTTATAAAGTCCCAGCCGTTGAGCGATTGGTGTCGGTATATCAGTTCAAATACTGTGCCAGATATAAGCTTTTTGCTTTTGGCGCCAATGAGCATTTCTGGCTTTGAAAATATCTGTTTTAATTTTCCATCATATCCGGAAAGGATGGCAAGTGAGCCATCGGATTTTCTCGCAAACATGTGTCCGTCCGATTCCATTTTTTTGACAGCGTTTTCGATGTTGTACACACGGCATGCGACATGATGAAGAAGAAAATTTTCTCGATTATTTTCTGGGAATTCGTCGATCCAATTAGGAATGGGGTTTTTTCGTGCGGCTTGTCCATATGCGCCGTGAAATGAATAAGCTTTATCCGTGAAAATAACGGGATGATAGGGATATGAAAGCGGGCGATTTTCTTGATTTTCAAATGTATAAACATATGCGAACCACCCATCTTTCGGATACGAATAACGACATATAAAGCGGTATCCGATTCTTTCAAATATTTTTGCTTTTTCTTGCAAAGGAAGCTTTGTTCGCGGAGTAACATGATCAATATAAATATCTTTTTCGTATCCACACTCAAAGAACGCTTGTGCGCAACGATTTGTTTCAAGGTATCTTTCGAGAAGAAAAGCGATGGGCTGTTCGTATCTTTGTGTGATAGTTCTGCAACTTTTTGAAAGCGTCATTATTGTTTCCTTATCCATTGCTCGAAAAAGAAAAACGCGCATAAAATAACAATAACCAAAATAATAATGCCCACGCGCCACCTCGCTTTTTTGGATTGAGTTTGGTAAGGTTCTGTCATCACTTGTATAAATATTTCGCTTATATGTCAACATACTCTCATCAACGAAAATTCGGGCAGAATTTTTTGCAATCGCAGGAGATTGCGGGTTTGATTGTGGACGCAGTTCATTATGAATCAAGCGATGCGATTATCGAAATTGGACCGGGAGAAGGCGTTTTGACATTTCGTTGCGCACCGCGTGTGAAAAATCTCATCGCGATTGAGAAGGATAGATTTTTGGCGGAATCTTTGCGGAAAGAAATTAAAAAACGAAATATAAAAAATTGCATCCTTGTCGAAGGAGATGCTCGTGATATTTCATTCACCGAACACGCAAAAGGAAATCCGTATAGCCTTATTGGAAATATTCCGTATTATCTCACCTCATATATTTTTAGAAAAATATTTGAAAAAGAGTGGGTTTTGCCACAAGAAATTATATTTATGATTCAAAAAGAAGTCGCGGAACGAATTGTCGCGAAGGAACCGCGTCATTCGCTTTTGTCAGTTTCGATTCAGGCATTTGGCATTCCGCGGATTATCGCAAACGTTTCGCGAGAGCACTTTCTCCCTTCCCCGAAAGTCGACTCCTCCATTCTTTCTGTTTCAGATATTTCACGGGAGCAATTTTTGAAACATAACATTTCTCACAATAATTTTTTTACGGTTCTTCGCGCCGGATTTTCGCATCCAAGAAAATTTCTTATTCGAAACCTCGCGCATTCGTTGAAACGCTCGATAGAAGAACTGTCGGAATTTTTTTCGGAATTGTGTCTCAACGAAAAAGCTCGCGCAAGCGAGCTTTCTGTAGAACAGTGGTTTTTGTTTGCAAAAAAACTCTCATCTAATCCGAAGTAACGCGTAATATTTCTTCAAGCGTTGTTACTCCTTCAGCGGCTTTTAAAATTCCGTCTTCGAGCATCGTAATCATTCCTTCTTCGCGAGCTTTTTTCTCGACATCGTCGGCGGTTCCTTGTTTTGTAATGATTCCCTTAATTGATTCGGTAACTTCTAAAACTTCGTAGATGCCGATTCGTCCTTTATAGCCGGTTGGAATTTCTTCCGTTTTTTCCGGTTCATACCAAAGAATTTTTTCAAACGGTGTTTTTACATCGATGACGCGTTCTTTTTGAAGAAGCTTTATAACGCGTTCCATGTTGATGTGTTGCGTGATATGGGGAATCGCTTTTTTTTCGATGGGGATGCGTTTTTTTGCTCCGGAGAGTCGTCGAACGAGTCGTTGGGCGATAATGAGATTTACGGTTGAAGCGATAAGAAACGGTTCAACTCCCATCTCAAGGAGGCGGGGAAGAGTCCCCGAAGCGGAGTTTGTGTGGATGGTTGACAAGACGAGGTGGCCGGTGAGCGCCGCATTGATTGCAAGTTTTGCCGTTTCCTCATCGCGGATTTCTCCAACCATAATAATATTCGGGTCTTGGCGCAGAAGCGCGCGTAATCCAGACCCAAAAGAAAGACCTATTTCCGGTTTTACCTGCGTTTGGTTTACGCGCGGCATTCGGTATTCTATCGGATCTTCGATTGTTGAAATATTAACATCGGGCGAGTTTAGGATATCAAGAATTGTGTAGAGCGTGGTTGTTTTTCCGGAGCCGGTCGGTCCTGTGACAAGAATGATTCCCGTCGGTTTCTTAATGTACTGCTGGACTTTTTCCAACGCGTCTCCTCGGAAACCGATTTCGGTTAAAGAAAATCCTTTCGCGTCTTCGGGGAGGAGACGAATAACGATTTTTTCGCCGTCAAAAATCGGAAGAATTGAAACGCGGAATGAAACTTTGTGTTCGCGTGTTTCTAATTTAAATCGTCCGTCTTGCGGGAGACGATGCTCGTCAATTTTTAAGTTTGACATTACCTTGATGCGGGCAACGACTCCGCGAGCTACTTTTTTAGGAAGCGTCATCGCGTCATGGAGAATTCCGTCAACGCGGTAACGAACAACGACATCTTGTTCGTTTGGCTCGATGTGTATGTCGCTCGCTCGTTCAAGAATTGCGTGTTGTATTAAGGTGTCGACAATTTTTACGATTGGCAGATCCTCTGCGATTTTTTTTAATTCTTCGGTATCAGGTTCTTCACCATCAATATTTTCTTTTTGAATGCGTACGGCATCGGCTGTGCGTGCCTCATTCTCGTCGCCAAGTATTTCTTTAAATTCAATTTCGAGAGATTTTTTATATTGCTTTAGTACTTCTCGGATCGATTCGGCGTTTGTAAGACGGGGAAGAATTTTTAAATCCGTGGTCTTTTTAATAAACTCCACAATCTCGATGTTGTTGGGATCGAGCATCGCTATTTGAAGGTCCGTCGCTGTTTTTTTATATGCGATGACATTATATTTTTGGGCAATTGGTTCAGGGATGAGACGGAGGGTGTCTTGGTCTATCCGTTCGTGTGTGAGATCAATAAACGGAATGCCAAGAATATACGCTTCAAGTTTTCGCAGTTCTTCTTCGGAGATTATTTTTTTCTCTACAAGAAGCGTGCCGAGATACGCGTCTGATTTTTTTGCTTCACGAAAAAGCTCCTCGAGCCGTCCAAGAGGGATTTTGCTCATATCTTCTAGAAAGGATCGGAGTTGTGAGTTATCGATTTGATGGGTCATACCCAATTATGCCGCTGGTTCTAAAATCTTTTTGACCTTTTGAATAATGTCCTTCAAGTCATAGTTTGTTTTGACGAGATAGGTGAGCGCTCCTAATCCAAGAACGCGCTCAATGTCTTCGTTTTTGTCGATGTTTGTTAGAACTACAACGGGAATGTTTTTGGTATCATTCGCCTTCTTTAATTCCGTAAGAACCGTAAATCCGTCCTTTTTTGGAAGAATAAGATCTAAAAGGATGAGATCCGGCTTTGCGTCTCGCGCAAGCTGGAGTCCCCGTTCTCCGTCATATGCTTGTAAAATAGAAAACCCCTCTTTCTCAAACGCCTTTGAAAGAACCCGCTGGAGGTTTGGTTCGTCCTCAACAAAAAGAATCTTCATTTTTTTATGAAGCGCCAATCCCGAATCCTGTGAAAAAAAATTCAGAACCCACGATTTAAGCCGCATTGTTTATAATGTTTATGGGGAGGTTAAACCAAAAGGTCGTTCCCGTTCCTTCTTTTGAGAAAAACCCGATGCGTCCTCCGTGATTTTCAATAATTGTTTTTGCAATATAGAGACCAATGCCATTTCCTTCGGCCTGGTGGGCGCGGGCGCTTGCTCCTCGATAAAATTTCGAAAAGATGTATTTTTGATCTTCTGTCGAAATGCCGATGCCCATATCGGTAATTTTCCACATGACGGATTTTTTGTCATGTTCAATTTGTATCGTAATGAGCCCGCCAGTTTTTGAATAGCGAATCGCGTTATCAAGCAAATTTTGAATAACCATTTGAATTTTATCGCTATCAGCGTGTATGGCGTCTGTGTATTCCGATATAAGTTCAATCCGAAGCCCCATTGGTTCTGCATACATTTTTTGCGTTTCAATCTGTTCTTTTGTGAGAGTTTCAAGCGAGAGGTTTTTTTTGTTTAACGAAAAACGATTTGACTCAATACGGTTGACCTCAAGAAGCATATTGACAAGGTGGATCATCCGCTGATTTGTCTCGTTGAGCGCAATAATGGATGTTTGGACTTCCGTTTTCGTAAGTTCTTTTCGGAGCTCTTCTTCAATGGCGCCAAGCGTCCATTTAAAAATTGATAGCGGTGAACGCAGTTGATGGGAAATAACGCCGATAAACTCGCTTTTCATACGGTTTGCTTCTACGACCTTGTTAAAACCAAATACAACAGAGCTTCCAATCAAAAAAATCATAGCTGCGACGATAATCGCCGCGAGAGCCGCGATTTCCGGCTCATCAGAGGCGCGGGTCGCAACTTGATATGTCGCGAAAATAGACATGATATTAACGACGCCCATCAGCATGAAAAGAAACGGGGGGCATTCCCACACGCTCAATCCCCCAACTTTGCATTCCGCGAAAACATTTGATTTAGAATCTAAAAATTTCATAATGTTTTTCTCCCTATTTTGCTATTAGATATTAGAAATTGGAAATTGGTAATTTAACATACCAACAATATATCTATTAGTTGTAAGAATTCGTAGCGTTGTTTACAATTCGATCGGGTAAAAGTAATTGATAAG
>CAYIPF010000029.1:0-8143 GCA_964365285.1 uncultured Candidatus Saccharibacteria bacterium
CCGCCAAGTCCGGGCCCTAAATGAGTATTGTGGATTGCGATAAATAACGCGAGTTCCGCGTATTGAGAATTTGTCCATTCATACAACGCCTCATGATCATCGTAATTCTGAAACCGCTGAAGCTCTCCTAGAGAATACCGGAGCTGTCTTGTTGCCAAATGCATAAGAATCCTCCTTTTGTTTCATTTTGAAAAGAACGCCGTACACTATAAGCTAAACGGAACCAAAAAAATCGTTTTTTGTCAAGAAAAACCCCCGCAAAAAACGGGGATATAACACTCAAAAACTTCACAAAAAATTCAAAGATTTTTGCGCAATCGATGCGCGTATTGCCAATACAAACTTCCAAAAATATTCTTGAGAAAAAGCTCTGCTAAACCAAAACGCATTCCTTCCGTAATGCGCCGTAAAAGATATCGTCGCCCTACCCATAGAGTGCCCCACGGAACATACGTCATCACATTTTCATGTCCATATGTAAAAAATTCATCGCGCCGAGAATACGCAATATGCCACTGCGATGGATGAACCGTTTCGCAAAATGTTTTCATGTCACCCTTAACAAGCGCTGTCTGCATTTCCATACCAATTCCATAAAGCATCTGGATACGAACACGATTTTTTTGGATATTATTCTTTCGCAAATGCCGCAACACCGAACCCAACAACCGAATGTCGTGCGTGCCAAGCTCAATAACGCTTTGTGATTCAACGGCGAGGCGCGTCATAGAAAGAAATTCTTCCGAGATATCGCGATTATCCGCGACAGTTCCAAAATACGCTCCCTTTACAATCCGAACACGTATTCCCCTCTTAAGAAAATCCGCATATTCGCCACGATTCATTTCGTCATTTGCCTGAAAACACGCTCCGAGGCCAAAACATCCCATCATCGCGTGAATTCTCTTAATAATCGGATACGCTCGTTTGTTTATTTCCGTGTCTTCAGCGTCAACCGTACATTCAATGCCGGCAAGCATACATTCTCGCGCTAACGATTGCACAATATTCTGAAACTCATCATCGGTAAGAATCGAGATTCCGAGATGCGATGGTTTTACCGCAAGTGCAACATTCTTTAATGGTCCTACCCGCCTCGCGCGAACAAGCGCAAGTGTTCGTATGTGCTGAATATACGCACATGCGTTCCGCATCGCCTGTTCGCGATCGCGAACTTCTTCCCCGAGCATGTTGGAAATGGGCATCATACCGCACGACGAAACCTTACAGAGCATCTGCACGGCGCGTTTTTCATTTCGACCACCGATAAAACTCTTATGCAAAAGAGGATACAACGCTGTAATTACCGCCTCTGTAAACATATAAAGCCCTCCTGCGATAATTTTCAAAAAGCAGTTTTTATGATGCTAAAAACATCAAGCATTGTCAAACAGACAAAAACAATCCCGCTTGAAGTAAGATTGGGAATGCTCTTTGTAAGAACTCCTATTCATACAACATTCCCTTTGCTTTTCTTTGAATCCTCCGAGGCGCTAAAACAGTCTTTTCCTTTACAAGCTCGAGTTTTCTCATGAGCGCCTCTTCCAAAAGATCAATCGCAGCACGGATATCTTCAGCTTTTTCAACAATGCGAACTCTTTGCCGTGGCGGTATTGAAACCGTTGCTTCCGCTCGAAATACTTCCCCCTTGTGATGATGGCGCCCTTCGCGCGCCAACTCAATATCAACAATGACAGTACCCGCTTTCGCTTGCCCTTTCAGCCGTTTCTCAAGCGGTGCGATTATTTTATCATGAAGATAAACCTCAAGCGCAGAAGTAATTTCTAATTGCGTTCCTTTGAGTGTAAATTTCATATATTTTACAATATCTGTACCGTTTAATTCACTTCTACTATACGATTATGAAATAAATCCTGCAAATAAGAAAAATATGCCGCGGCTCTCTTGCGTATATTTTTAAACACTTTATACTTACTGTATGTTTCGTTGTATATAACGCGTGGCGGTCGACGCGCGCACCTAAATATAGTATTAGAAACAGTCTAATGTACCTTAATATGAAGAAAAAAAAGAAAGTTGTAAAGAAAAAAGTAGCAAAGAAAAAACATCGCTAACGCTTTTGCGCTTTAAAAAGACCCCCCACATCAAGGGGTCTTTTTCTATTCACGCGTTCTCCGTCGCGCACGCATACGATGCGCGATAAAAAAAAATATTACCAAAATAATGCCTATAAATGCCACTGACTCAATCGCGTTGAAGTACCCGGCCATTCGCGCATAGATGTCGCCAACCCGCCACCCGATGATACCGAAAAAAAACGCACGAATAATTGTGCCAAGAAATGAATACACAAGATACTCCTTCAACGGAAGCCGAACAAGCCCGCAAAAAGAGCTAATAACAACGCTGGGAATTATCGGAATCGCCCGCACGGTAAAAAGCGCGACCTCATCTATATATCCACTCTCAAATCGTTTTTCGAACTTCTCAATTTCCCCCCATGTGATGCCAAGATATTTCCCCCAGCGAATAAGTATGGGTTTGCCGCTTGTGTACGCAATCCCGTAAACAACTAATGAACCAAGCGTCACGCCAAGAGCGCCGGGAATCGCAATGATAATAAAAATTCTCCAGAGAGAATCAAAAAGCGATCTATCCGGAATAAGAAAAAAACCCGAAGCGGTAAGAACGAGAGCTGATGGAATAGGGGCAATCACCTCTTCAACAATCGAAGCAAAAAAAACGCCGAGAGCGCCATATGGGAGAATAAAATCTCGAATAATTTCAATAAAATAAAGAATACTTTGTTCCCGTCGCTCGCTCGGAAGCGTATACTACTGTATCCGCTTCCCGATCTTCGCTAGGTAATAAACAATCATTACGCGTTACGGTTTAATAATGGTAAAAAGCTCGTCCTCAAGTTGATAGAATGATTCGGAGCGTTCAATGCGTGGCCGCGGAAGATCGTTTTCAACGATTTTTTCAATTCTGCCGGGACGAGGTGTCAAAACTGCAACGCGAGACGCGAGTTCAACCGCCTCTTCAATGATATGGGTTACAAAAATAATGGTAACATTTCGCTCTTTCCATACAGCAAGGAGATCCTTTCGAAGGCCTGAGGCAATAAACGAATCAAGTTCAGAAAACGGTTCGTCCATAAAAATAATCTTCGGATCAATGACAAGAGCTCGGGCAATACCGACGCGCTGGCGCATTCCGCCCGAAAGTTCGCGGGGGCGCGAATTGGCAAACGCATCAAGCCCGAAATATTTTAATTCTTCCGTTATTTTTTTTCGCCGTTTAAGCGGATCGGGTATTCGTTTCAGAAGCCCCAATTCAACATTTTCATACACGGTCAGCCACGGCAAAAGCGCGAATTGCTGAAACACAAAAGCGATGTCACGCGCGTCAATTCCAGAACCATATTTAACGGTTCCGCGATATCCTCGTTCAAGCCCACTCATAATCCGAAGAAGCGTTGACTTCCCCGAACCCGACGGACCGATACAAACGAAAAACTCACCATGACGGATAGATAAATTGATGTCCTCAAGAACCGTAAGCCGTTTATGGCCTTCTCGAAACGCAAGCGATACATTGTGAAGTAAAATTGCAGGTTCCATAATTATTCTTCCATTCTCTCGTGGCTCCACTCTAACAGCGGAAGCCAGATGAGCTTGTTTATGCTGAAAATAAGAAGTAAAAATCCTAATATACCAAATGCGGTAATTGCGGGATTATGCGAAAACTCCTGAAAAAAACTCCCAAGCCCAATCGGCGCGTGCACAAGAATTTCCGTTGCAATTAACGCCTCCCACCCCTCTCCCAAACCAATAATCGTTCCGGTAACAAGCCCGGGGATTGAGACCGGCAAAAGAAATTTTGTTATATACTGAAATCCCGAAAGCCCAAAAATTTCAACAGCCTCCTCCCAATCGTGCTTGATGAGCTTCAAAGAACTAATGATTGAAAAAAGAATCGGCCAAATAACCGTGAGCACAAGAAAAAAAATAATCACAGCGTTTGATGATCCGAAAAAATAAACTCCTATCGGAAGAGCGGCGAATGTCGGAAAACTCTGCAATACATCAAAAATCGGAAGCGCTACGGCACCGCGCCTGCCTTTGTAAAAAAGAACGGCCAATATCCACGCGAACACGACCGAAATACAGTAAGCAATAATAAGCCGTGCAAAAGAAACTCCGAGGTCACGAAACATATCCTCTGTTCGTATTTCCGTCAATCGCGCGAAAAAAATAAAAAATAAAAACGGCAAAACAATGATGCCGAATGTTGCGGCTAAATACTTCCACGACGAATAAATTCTAAGCGTTGCGTTTCGTTTCATACACTAGCCCCGCTGATTAAACATTTTCCGCATAAATAATTTACGGATTTCCTCAACCACGATAACGGAACAGGCGACAAAAAACGCTGTAAGCCATTCCGCACCTGTTAAGGGAACCGTTTTCAAAATCGACTGCATGAATGGATTATACACCGCGAGGAGCTGGAGTAAAAATACCACACCAAGAGCGCCGACGAGATAAAAATTTGAAAACGGATTCATTGAAAAAACAGATTTCTTATCCGAACGACAATTGAGCGCATTCAACCACTGAAATATTGCGAGCGTTGTCAAAGAAACCGTAAGCGCTTTTTGAAGATCATGCTCATACAATCGTTGAAAAAGGAACAAAGATCCGATCATCATCGGAATTGACATGACAATAATTCGCTGGAACATGAGCGAGTCGAGAAGTTTGCGATCGCGCGCGCGAAACTTTCGCAAAAGAAGTTCGTCGCTCTTTGGCTCCATGGCAAGCGCCACATCAAGAAACCCGTCCGTAACGAGATTGAGCCATAAAATCTGCGCGGGCAAAATCGGCAACGGATACCCCATAACAAGCGCGCCCGCAATCGCAAGCGCTTCACCGGCACTCGTTGAAAAAAGATACAGAATGACTTTTTTAATTGTGCGAAAAATATGCCTCCCCTCTTCAATTGCCGACACAATTGAACGAAAATTATCGTCCAAAAGAATGACATCGGACGCTTCTTTCGCTACCTCCGTGCCTATTTTACCCATAGCAACACCCAAATCAGCGGCAATCAATGAAGGAGCGTCATTAACGCCGTCTCCGGTCATTGCGACAATTTCTCCCATGCGCTTATACGCGCTGATAATTTTTAACTTATGCTCCGGCGTTACGCGCGCGAACACCGAAATCATCGGAAGTTTTCGTTCAAATTCCCGCTCACCCAAAGAATCGATTTCGGCTCCGGTAAGAATAGCGTCACCATCAGTATATATTCCCGCGTCTCGGGCAATAGTCGTTGCGGTAAGCGCGTGATCCCCCGTAATCATTACAACGCGAACTCCAGCCGCGTTCGCATCTAAAACCGCGGAGCGAACTTCAGGACGAAGTGTATCCTCCATCGCATACAATCCGCCAAATGTAAGCTTTTGCACCTCAAAAAACTCCTGCCCTTTGGGTACGATTAAAAATCCAAACGCAACCACGCGCATTCCTCTTCGCGAAAGGTCGTCAAAAACCCTTTCAAATTCGCGAAGTTTTTCGTGCGTAAGAGGATGCGTTGTTCCGGAAAATCCACCGCCTTCACGCGCGGGAAGAAAAAAATTATTGGCTTTTTCAAGTATAATCTCCGGCGCGCCGACAATAATCGCAAGTCCGGTATCCGTGGTTTCGTACAACGACGCATGATACCGATTTTTGTGATTAAACGGAAGCTCGCTTATGGGTTTCAATTCCGCCTCCAGAAGATCCTTTCTAAAACCAATTTTTTCTCCAAAAACCGAGAGGGCGGCTTCCGTCGGATCCCCGGAAACCTTCCAGATGCCCTCTTTTTCCAGATATAAAACATGAGCACGCGCGGAAAGCGTAGCTATTTTTCCCGCGAAAATAAGCTCTGGATGATTCAACGGATCAATAACACTCGACTCTTTTGAACTTGAATCGTACATCCTCACATCGCCATGGGGATCATATCCAAGGCCATCAACCGCAAAGAGTTTTCCGCCAACATATACCCTTCGCACGACAAGCTCGTTGCGAGTAATCGTGCCAGTTTTATCAACCGCGATGATTGTCGCTTGCCCCAATGCTTCAACAGCTTGAAGTTTTTTTATAAGTGCGTTTTTTTTTGCCATCCGCCATGCGCCAGAAGCCAATACAAGCGTGAGCACTATGGGAAGCCCCTCAGGAATAATAGAAACTGCCAACGAAACGACAGTTTTAAACATTTCCGCAAGCGCGTGCCCACTCCAAAATCCAATAAAAAAAATACCACTCCCGATACACAGCACCGCGTACAAAATATTCCGCGAAAGAATACGAACATCTTTCGCAAGAGGAATTTCCGTTTTAATTTCCTGGATTGCTGCGCTGATTTTTCCAATATATGAATATGCGCCTGTTGCAACCACAACCGCGCTTCCGTTGCCGGCAACAATATGAGTACCCTTCAAAACCATGTTTTTTTGTTCGGCAACGGGCGCGTCGGAAGAAATAATCGCGTTTTCATTTTTTTCTACCGGCAACGATTCTCCCGTAAACGCGGACTCATCAACGCGTAAACCATTTGCCTCAATAAGGCGCGCGTCGGCAGGCACCCGCTCTCCTTCCTGCAGGAGAATAATATCACCGCGCGCGACTTCACTATCCGGAATAATCATTTCGCGGCCATCGCGAAGAACAGTTGCATCCGTCGTGGCAAACTTCTTCAGCGCGTGAAGCGTATTCTGCGCTCTCCCCTCCTGAATTGTTCCGACAATTGCATTAAAGAATAAAACAAAAAGAACAATAAACGCGTCCGTCAGGTCTCCGAGTAAAAAAAGGATTCCCGCTGAAACAAGAAGTACAAAAATCAGCGAGCTTTCAAACTGCCGAAGAAAAATCCGAAAAATGGTTTCTCGTCTGCCCTCCAGAAGAATATTCTTCCCTTCGGAACGCAAACGGTCCAAAACATCGTCCTGCGAAAGTCCCGTTTTAAAATTCGTTCCAAATTTTTGTTCAATCTCGGAAAGAGACGCAAAATGCCAATTCATCGTATATATATAACAAAATTAATGTGTTCTAAAATTCTTAATTTACAATTTTTAATTTTCAATCAATGTCTCAATACTTCATTGATTCATTGAAAATTTAATAAAAATTGGAAATTGGAAATTAGGCAGTTATACAAGATGCTGGATTTCTTCTTCAAGCAAAAGTCCTGTTTTCCGATGCACAAATTCCTTGCAATGACTTATAAGAATCGTGAGGTCGTGAGATGATGCTCCGCCGTTGTTTATAAAAAAATTCGCATGCCTTTCGGAAATCATAGCACCTCCGATGGAATGCCCCTTCAGTCCAAGCTCGTCAATTACAAACGCCGCCGGAATATGGCTTTGATTTTTAAACCGTTCAAGGGATGGAAAATTCCGAAGAAGTTTTTGCCTGCGGGGAAAAGAAAGAGAATCCCATGGAACATTTTTAAATACACAGCCAGCGCATTTTGAACCGATTGCTTGCGTGGCTACGCGATGCGCCGAATGCCCAAGCATCGTTGCCGCGATGATGCCCCGCGTTTCCGCGCGCAAACCGAGCACTGCGGAAAGAATAATTAATTCCGGACGATGCTTGAATTTTGAATCGCGGTACGCGAATTTGCAGTCGTTGTGTGAAAGCTTTTTAAGCCGTTTAAAAATCGCATTATACGCGAGGACGGAATCCGTAACATCGACCATGCCTTTCCCAAAACAGCCCGCGTTTCCTCTAATTGATCCGCCGATTGTCCCGGGAATGCCGACGGCCCACTCAAATCCCGTAAGGCTCTCCCTCTGCGCATATGAAGCGACTTGTGGCATCATAGCGCCAGCCCCAACATGAATTGAATTCCCTAATACCCGAATGTCATCATACATAGGTCTTACCACAAGCCCCGAAAATCCATTTTCATGCGCCAGCGTATTTGACCCCGCGCCCAAAACAAAAAATGGAAGCTTGTAGTGCCCTGCCCAATCGGCCGCGGCAATAAGCTCTTCCTGGGAACGCGCTTCATAAAAATATCGCGCCACGCCACCAATTTGAAAAATGGTGTGCAAAGCCAATGAAATATCCTTTTTCGGACGAATATCAGTCATGTAGAAATTATATCATTTTCGGTTTTTTTGTGCGAT
>CAYIPF010000030.1:0-7749 GCA_964365285.1 uncultured Candidatus Saccharibacteria bacterium
AAAAAAATCAAGAAGTCACCACATCCGGCGGACAACTGATGTGAATAAAAACGCTTTGCAAATTTGGCTCCTCCGCGACCTGTCCACATTTAACACATTTGACTTTAATTGTTGCAATGGGGGGACGATCAACCTCATTATCGGGGGGAAGAATATCGGCGCCCTCTTTAAAAACACCTGCCTGCCATTGACTATAATAATAATTGGCTTGCCACACGGCCATGCCATTGGCCACAGCTGAATTAAAAAACATTTTTCGGTATATATCATCTCCAATCGCGGCAAGGGCTTTGGCAACGCCAAGCGAAATTTTTGAATCCCGGACGGAGGGTAAAAAATAATCAGGGTATGTGAGAATATTAAGCCGATCCTCAACCCACGCAACGGACCGATTTAATTGGCGCGCCATTTCAGGAATTTTCGAATCATCGGCGCCGATGAGTTTGCCAATATAGATTGCCTCATCAACGGGGTTGATATCGTCACGGAAAAGATTTTCGTGTGCACGAACAGCAAACACTTCAACATCGGTCATTTCTTTCACAATACAAGGAATTTTCACGAGCCCAGCAATAAGACACGCTTTGAAACGACGATGTCCGGCTACAACTTCAAACCGATCACAGCCCGCTTTGCAAAGTCCGGCATAGTGCGGATCAGAACGAAACTCTTTTTCACAATAATCCTTGTGTACCGGCCGCACAGTAATCGGCTGAATTAAACCTTGTTGTTTTATGGAATTGGCAAGGTCGTCAATTTTGTCGCGGTCCATATCGGAACGCATGGGGTCGGTTGGCTCGTTGATTTTGTCGGCGTATATTTCGGTTACTCCGGTCATATATTTGAATCTACTTGGTTGTTTATTTAATCCTTATAGTAGGAATTTGGTTTGGTAGTACGTCAGGCCTTTGAAAATACTCAAAGTATTCTTTTAATTGATCCATACTAAGATCAGTATTGTAAAATACCTTCCCGATATTTTGGCAAAGTTGCCAACGAAGAAAAAGATCGTATCCTTTTGGTTGTTGTGTTTTATTTTGTGGTACTCTGGTCATTTTTTATTTGTGTGAGAACGCCGTAGGCTACAATGAGAAGAACGGAAATTATTGCGTTGATAATACGCCCGTCAGAAATTTGATTATATAAAATCACAATCGCGAAAGAAACAAGCACCGAATCAACAAAATTATTGCTCATATAGAATAATACTATCAGGGGAGGGGGGGGGTGTCAAGGGGGGTGGGAGGGGTAAAAGTTATCCACAGGTTGTTAGTTTTGGGGGATATTGACAAAATTTTAAAATTCGCCGATAATCTAATTAAGTAAAAAAGAAAGAAATTTAAACGAGTTGTGCGCACAAGAGAATAGGAAGCGACGGGAAAAACTTCTTTGAAATGTCTGTGGAGTGGCGACTAGACTTTTGCCCCCCTCTCCCTAGACCCTCACCCCCCAACAAAGAAGTTACCTAAAAGTAAAAAAGAAAGGTTGACAAGAAATTAAGACATGATATTATGAGAATGTTCACTTGTACGCACACGAACAGTGAAGACCCTACTCTCATTCGTGGGATGTAGGGTTTTTGCTTTCTGATTTAAAAAATCGGCGGCGGGATTTTAAAAAACAAGGTCGAAATATAATAACTAAAATATATCAATAATTATGGCGAAAACAGCAAATCAAGCAGTTATAAAGTGGCAGTCACGATCGGGACAGGCGGCAGGTGATTACGCGGAAGGCGCACGCACAACTGATAAAGACCAAGCACAGCGAGCAATCGCGGCAAAAGCAGTATATCAGCAAGCACTCACAGAATCGTTTGGACGGGACTCTTACGCAAAGGGCTTACAAAGATCGGGAAAATCGGGGTGGTTGGCGGGAGTAGAACAAAAAGGATCCCAAAACTACGGGACAGGAGTAAGCTCGGAATCAGCGCGGTCAAAATACGTAACTAATTCGAGTAAGTACGACGTGGCAAGAAAATCGGCGGATACACTCCCTCGCGGTCCAAGAGGAAGCGCGGCGAATCTTAATCGCGTCGCGGCGGTAATGAACGCACTCCGCGCAGTAAAAGTAGGAAAGTAAATTAAAGGTCGAATAAAAATCTTTCTTCTCTGTCGCCGTGGTCCGTAGTACGCAAGTATGAACGACCACGGCGACAGAGAAGAAAAACAAAATAAATCATGAAAATATCAAAACATTGGGACGGACCAGATCCGGGAGCAACACCGGGGAGAGTATTCACGAGTTCTATTGGGCAAGAGTTATTAGTGCCGGGTGGCCCGTTTCTTTCACACTTGAAACTCGGGTTGCGGGGAACAATCGCAACTACCGCAATACCAATCGAGGAATTTATTGACACCATATCAGAATACGATGTGTGGGTTGGTTCAGAACTTAGAATAAAACTCGACGGGAATGATCTTTGTGCACTCTCTGCTTATTACGCGGGGGTTGTGCCATTGGTCCTTGAAAACACCGACGCAACGGGATCGCTTATTGTGGGAGGTATTAAAATCCCGATAAATGCGCCAGTAGATAACGCGAAACCGATGTCGCATGCGGCAACAAAAGTCACGCAGACAAACGTAACGGTTGAAACACTATCGGTCACCGGCTACTACTTAGACAATGCAGGGGATAGAAAACCCGTACATGCGGTAGTTATTACGCTCACCTCGGCGGGAGCGGTTGGTACAGACACTTTCAACTTCAGATTACCTCCTGTCGGCCGACTCAAAAGATTGATTATGGCTATGCCGGCCGCCAGCGACTTCACCGACACAAATATCGACGTTTCGTTCCAGCGAGTAAAACTAGTGCGCGACGGCGAAACAGTAGCGGAGCTTAATACACTTGGTGACCACGAGAATAAATTAGTCACCAATTTATTGACTCAACTCCCCACTGATGATCTCCTTTCTCGATATAAGAATTTTGATTTTTCGGACGAAGGATTCAATCTAAAGGAGGGCGTGTGGACAATCACGATCGACAACCAAGATGCGACCGATGCGCTTCGCATTATTCCGGTAATTGAGATAGAATAGGATTATGAAAAGGGTGATCGCAAATCGACCAATTAGAAACGCATATATAGCGAAAACCCCAACATATCACTACTGCGTTAATTGTCAGATACCATTCACGCACGGTCCGGGCCACCCCGAAGCGGGGAAAATGGCTTTATCAAAATATCCCTACTGCATGCGTTGCTTACAGAAAAACGCGGGGGACCCGGGCTTCGTGCAATGGCTCCGTAGATTATTCGGAATTAAGGCGACATAAAAATTATGGCAATTAGAATCGTCGGCACAGAGCAAGTCCAAATACTAAACCCTAATCCAAGACGCAAGCGTCTTGTGGTCCAAGTACAATCAACAAATGTTGACGCCGCGAATACCGGTATTGTGTTTATTGGTGGTGGGTTCCAACCACAAAACACGGTTTCGGCGCCGAACGCAGATTATGCGCTCATGCAATCGGACGCGATTGATCAACCAACACAGGGGAGAAAACTATCAGATAAGTGGAAGCAAGCAATATGGGCGATAGCAAGCGTCGCGGGGCAATCGCTCCTAGTTGAGGAAGAAACCGAAGACACTCCTTTAGAAACGGCGGAAAAATAAAAACAAGAAACGCGTTATGGATGAAACAAAAGCATTTTCACTTAATAAAAGAGATCTGCAAAAAATCCTAAAGGGACTCGCAATCGCCATGGGAGGTGCGGGAATAACCTACCTATTGGGGATACTAGAAGTATTACAAGTAGATTGGATAACGCCGGTGTACGTCGCGGTCGCGGCGTCATTTTTAAATGCACTTCAAGTATGGATCACGGGGAAAAACAAATAAATATAACAAACCAATGGCAGAAACAAATCAGCCTAGAAAAATTATCGTACACCACACTGCTGATCCGAGCAATGGAAATCAATTTGAGAAAGTTAATGAGTATCACAAACAAAGGTGGAATTTCGCAAGCTCAATCGGGTTCTACGCGGGATACCATTATATAATCGAAAAAGACGGTAAGGTGATGAGGGCGAGAGAAGATGATGAGGAGGGGGCCCACACAAAAATGCACAATAAAGAATCAATCGGAATCGGACTCGCGGGAAACTTTGACTATCAAACACCAACAGCAAACCAAACACTAGCATTGGTCAAACTTATAGACTCACTTGTGAAAAAATGGCAAATACCCGCAACCGAAATCTACCCCCACCGAAAATTTGCCCCTACGTCTTGTTATGGTATTGTTCTATTGGACGATTGGGCGAAAAATGAATACCGCTCATACCTCATCGCAAACCTCATTCACATAATCACTATTCTAAAAGCAATTCTAGAAAAAATACTATCTTATGTATCAAAAAAGCAGTAATACATTCAAAAAATTCTACGCGGGAGCGGTCGTGTTTATAATCGGCGCGGTGATTCTCATGATGATCCCGGGTAATAAATCGGAGGGACAAATAACGCGCGGCGCTTCGCAAAGCATAGGGATAGGGGTAATAACTTCATCAAATATTTTGAATGGCGCTATTCTTAATGTCGATGTTTCAAGTACGGCGGCGATTGCGTATTCAAAACTAAACCTCACCGGCTTAATCGTTAATGCCGATGTTTCAAGTACGGCGGCGATTGCGTACTCTAAGCTCGCACTCACTGGATCTATCGCAAACGCCGATGTATCGAGTACGGCCGCGATTGCCGACTCTAAACTCGCCACAATATCAACCGCCGGAAAAGTTTCTGGCGCCGCGCTCACCTCACTGTCATCTATACCGGCGGGGGCGGGACAAATCCCCTCCGCGAATGTCACGGATCCGTCACCAAACACCACGAGCACATGGGCATACCAAGAGGGACTTACCTCTCATGCGCTTGCGACAAGCTCTGTCGGAGTGTCGGCGAGCACTACTGGGTTCTTTTTCTCTACGAAACTTGACGCAACGATTGTGGTCGCAAAAATAACCCTGCATGTCGCTTCTGTGACTACGGCGGGAACGATCGATATCGCATATTACTCGCACGACGGACAGAATAAATTATTTGATTTTACTTCACCATCGATCACGGCCGGGGGGCTCGTAAGCGCCACCGGCACGGCTGTCACTGTGCAACCCGGAATATACTACGTCGCCTTAATCCCCAATGGCACTACGAATATCAGTGTGTCTGCATGGGAAACATACGTCGGGGTTGATAACGCTTTTAATGCCTTAGCGAGCGAGCCACGATTGAATGGTAGTATCGCCGGGCTCACCGGAGGAACACTCCCCGCAACATTCGATCCGACAACTCTCGCGAATGATTTGGATGTTCTACCTCATCGTTTGGATAACTGACGCTTTCGCATGCATGAAAAAGTACACTACATAAAACGCCCGAGCTACTTAGGGCTACGCGAGGAAGACGCCGCAATATGGGAGAGATTCATGGGGATGTTTCCGGTCGAATACGACGCTGTAATTTACAACCTACACATCGGCGCCGGGGCAGAAATACCAGAAAACACAGAGGGAGTCGTGGCAAGTGATTTTAAACTACTCACGCAGTATAAAATCGACGTCGTTGCTTTCAAAGGTGACCGCACGGATATCATTGAGTTAAAACCAAACGCAGGAACGTCAGCAATAGGACAGGTGCAAAACTATGCTATCCTCTACCAAAGAGATATCGACGATCGGGGAGTACCACAAGCTGTTATTATAACGGACCGCGAGCGGCCGGACATGAAGTTTCTCACGAAAAATGCGGGGGTGAAATTGATAATTGTATAATTTTAAAAAAAACAATGCCACAAGTTGTAACACTCGCGATCAGATCGTTAATACAAATGGCCGTCACGCTCGGCATAATTTCTCTAGTCGAGAAATACGTTTTGCCCCTAATCAATAGGGGGATTGCGGCAATTGTGGAAGTTTTTGGTGTTTCAGAAGAAGACGCCAAAGACATTATGTCAAATGAAATTCTTATTTTTGCAGAATCGGTCGGGGTTGGCGCTTTAACGCTTCGAACAAAAATCCCCACAAAAATCGCCGAACGCTTGGGCTTCACCGCAAAAGGATTTAATAAAAGAATGCTTGTGGGAAAAGCCGACGTTATAAAAAAGGGGTCATCCGTAGGAGCGATTATCGCTCCGGGCGGGACAATCACGCTCAACACCATAGAAGCGTCGGCGGTTGTTTTAAAATCAAAAAGTGTTTTGAGTGGCTTTGCGACGGCGTTCGACCTTGTTTTAAAAACTCTCGGAGTGACGTTTGTTGGATTCATTGCGGTTAATAATTTTATAGATTTCGGGAATTGGAATAGCGGCGCGTACCAAAAAACATTCCAAAAAATTCTCGCATTGGTGACGGGGGGACTTTTAGTACCGGACGAGGATTACCGCAAAACAAAAACCGTGAGCCCGGAAGTTTTTGACAAAGTTTTCAACACCTACAAAATCGGGGGGGTGGTGGGTATCAATGATCCGTATAAAAAACAAACGGTGCTTTTTACGCGCGACAACATGATTGATCTTTTGGATGTCGTCGGTGCTGATTTATTACGAACAACGCAACGGGCAAGCACAAAAGATGTTTTATTGGCGAGCCAGCTTTTTATGATTTTTAAAGAATCAAAAGAGGCGCCGGCGGCCGCGGCCGCCGTAGCGAAAGCCGCCACGCTTCCTAAAATAAAAGTTTTCACGGGAGTTTTGACACAGGGCAAACTCGGCGAAACAGATCCGTTTATAACAAGAGAAACGGACTTGATTGATTCCGCGCAAGAACTACAAGACGCGGCGCTTAATAATCTCGCCGCGTTCCTTGTGGCGTTGCCGGGGAGGATAATTTATGAAATAAAAATCGTCGCTTCGATCATCACCGCCGACGGATTTATCCAAAGAGGCACGGCTCAACGGGTAGTAACGGGTTTCACCACCGCCGGCGCCGCGCGATACAAAACCGTCATCAACAAATTTGCGATTGTGAGTGTTTTTGTATTCACCCAAAGAAACGTCCGGACTAAAATACAAACAATCGTTTTGGGTCCGGTGGACTCAGTAGCATTCCAACCAAAAGCAAGCGACTTGACGATTGCTGAACAAACCATAAAATCAAATCTCACAACCTCAAACGTAGAAGAAATCAAAACGATCACAACCGATCAATTAGTTGACGCGAAACAACGCACAGAAATAGAAGAAATAATCACAGAACGCGGCACGCAACTCTTACGACTACTCAAAGACAATCCCGCAGGATTTTTTGCGGACGTAGATAAATTATTCGAGGCATTTCCTATTACACGCCTCGAACGTGATTTTCGTGCGGCCGCAAGCACACTGGCACAGAAAAGAGAAATATTTAAAACAGAAAATATCAATCCCGAATCAGTACCCGAATACCAAACCCGCAAAAACAAACTATTAAATTTCCCAGATCCCGCAGTAACAACCTTCCGGGGATTCGCGGGGGAAACAATGTTTTTGCAACCAAAAGAACCTATTTTAAAAGAGTACCAATTCGCGGGGCCTTCGGCGACATTGCCCGACGTGGCTATACCCGCTTCCAATAATCTCAATCGTTGTTTTTCACTAACGGTTGCGGAATTTTTTGATACAAACCGGCAAACATATCCAAGTGTTGCCGAACGATCAAAATTATACGAAGCGTTTGACCTTGGTCCGGCGAATTGGTACACGGGAACCGCAGAACAAAATTTTAAACTCCTAGCGGAGCTTAAAAAGAGATCGGGATG
>CAYIPF010000031.1:0-7700 GCA_964365285.1 uncultured Candidatus Saccharibacteria bacterium
CATTTTCAGGATTGGAAAGGCACACATCCCCGTTCGGCGCCTCATACATATATTGTGGTCCAAGAATACATCCGCTCATGGAAACCATGAGCAAACACGCAAAAACCATTGTTGTTAGCCGTTTCATGGTCTCCTCCTTCTCCGCGTTTGAGCGGACAAAAAATTATTATTCTTTCAAAGTTCAGTTTTTGATTCAACCTTATGTGTGTATTATATACCTAAAATGATTAAAAGTCAATATATGAAAACGCCAGTATTTATATGGTTTTTTGATCATTTTTATAATAGTTTTTAAAATATACAATCCATTCACCAAAATAATTTCAAAGTATTTTTATAAAAAAATGAGTTATCCACAGTTTCGAAATTTTTTATATTGACCCCCACCGCTCAATTCTGCTACGAATATCATAATCTTTAAACGCCCCTGCTCTTGTCCAAAAAAATTCTGCAACAAATGACCACGACAACCATGGAATCTGAAAAAAACAAAGAGTCTCTCATATACGCAAAACACATAGCGCTCGTGCTCCCCAAAACACTGACAAATGAGTCTGTCGGGGTGGCATTAGCGCTTTTTCTTTTTTTTCAAAAACAAGGAAACGAGGCGGCTGTTTTTTCAGAAATTAAAATTCCGAAACAATGGAAGTGTCTTGATACAACTCCCCTTTCGTACGCATCAACGGGACCGTCTCTGTGCACTGTCATCGCCATTGACCGTGAAAAAACACCAATCCGTGAAATCCGCTATGAAAATATCCCCAATACGGCTTTTGTGGAAATTATCGTTGTTCCAGAGCGGTCCCCGATAACCGCAAAAGACATTGCCATTGAAGAAAAAATTATTCCCCCCGATTCCGTGATAACCATCGCGGCAAAAAACATATCTTCCGTAGGATCAATCTGGAAAGAACATCCTGAAATTTTTTATGAAAAACCTGTTGTAACCCTTGACTCCTCCGACGAAAGCGCGACACTAGCGGAAAAAACAGCCGAGCTCATGCGTGGACTTTCTGCAAGTTCCGCTTCGGATAAACCGCAAACGCCCTATACTCCGGCAATAGCAACCGCGCTTCTCTTTTCGCTTTTTGCGGAAACCCAATGCCTCAAAAAACAAGGGACATCCAAAGAAGCTGTTGCGCTGGGAACGGAACTTGTGCGCGAAGGAGCGGAGCACGCGCGAGTTATTGAAAGTTTCACACCCGCCGTTCCATTACTGCACATCCAACTTCTGGGACGGGCATGCGTCCGATCAAAATCAGATCATGAAAAATCAATTTTTTGGTCGTTTATTACCGCCGAAGATTTTTTAAAAACAAACACAACGCCAGCCGTTATGCCGTATATAATAAAAGAAATGCATGGACTTTTCTCCATGCCACGCGTTGCCGTATTTTTGTGGCAAGACATCGCGACAAAGCTCATTTGTCCCGAAATTATGATCAAAGGAAAAAAACACCACCCATCCTCGGAGATAAAAACGGGGTATTCATCGTTTTTAGAGGCGGAGGAGGAAATCGAAAAATTGCTCGTACATTTCGCTTAATATATAATGAGATTGCTGAAACAATCATATCCGCGTGTTTCCGCGAAGACCGGGACACGCGCTCAATTCCGTGCCACAATTTGACGAAGACCGCCAAAACCAAAAACTTTCTCAAATTAAAGCGCAAGAGGAAGAGGCGCTTACAAAAATCCTTTCGGAAAAATATAATATTCCGTATCTTGATGTAAGCCGCGCGCCCATCAATGCGGACTCCGTTGCGGTTCTCGATGAAACCGATGCGCGAAACGGAGAGCTCGCGGTTATTCAAAAAACAGGGAAAAAACTCCAAATCATCGTTCAAAACCCAGAAAAATCGGAAACGAAACAAGTGCTGGACAAAGTCAGCCGCATGAATTATACCTATCAGCTTTTTTTGTCGTCTCATCGCGGATTGGAACGAACATGGGATTTGTATAAAACGCTCAAAACGCGGGTCGGCGTAAGCGCGGGACAAATCAATATCACCGAAGAAGGCCTTGAACAGTATAAAGCAAGAATTCACAGCATTAGCGATATCGGCGCTCTCATTACGGAAGCGCTCTCAAAGAGCATCACGGATCTTCTTGAAATCATCATCGCCGGAGCGTTAAAAGTAGAAGCATCAGATGTTCATATTGAACCGCAGGATGAAAATGTCCGCATTCGGTATCGTTTAGACGGCGTTTTGCAAGACATTCTTCCGATTGAACATAAAGCGTTTAAGTTTCTTATGGGGCGGATAAAACTCATCTCAGGCCTGAAGCTCAACATTGTTGAACGTGCGCAGGACGGCCGTTTTACCATCAAACTCCCGACATTTGAAATTGAAGTTCGCGTTTCAATCCTTCCCGGGCCATACGGTGAAAACTTCGTGATGCGCATCTTAAATCCGCAGGCGATCAATTTAAAGCTTGGGGATTTGGGAATCCAGCCGGAAACGGCAGCAGAGATCATGCGCCAGCTTCAACAGCCAAACGGCATGATTCTTACGACGGGCCCGACCGGTTCCGGAAAAACAACCGCCCTCTATACATTTTTAAAAACAATACACACTCCCGACATTAAAATTATAACCCTTGAAGATCCGATTGAATACCATCTTCCCGGAATTGAACAAACGCAAGTAAACGCTTCAAAAAATTACACATTCGCTTCAGGTCTTCGTTCCGTTCTCCGGCAGGACCCGGATGTAATTCTTGTCGGTGAAATCCGCGATTTTGAAACAGCCGAAACAGCGATACACGCCGCACTTACCGGACATCTCGTCTTTTCAACGCTCCACACTAATGACGCCGCCGGTACCATTCCTCGCCTTCTCGACATGGGCATCAAACCGCAAATTATCGCCCCAGCCCTTAATATAGCAATCGCACAACGACTTTTAAGAAGATTATGCGTTCATTGTAAAAAATCTGATGTATTTAATGAGCGTGAACTTGAAATTATTAAAAAAGAACTAAATTCGTTTCCGGAAAATCCGCGCGTTAAAAAGCCGGACATTAAACCGAAAAGCGTCCCCGCGTACAGACCGGGAACATGCGAACAATGCAATAATACCGGCTATAAGAGCCGCGTTGGAATTTTTGAAATTATTTTATTTGATGAAACCTTTGAAGAACTTATCCTGAAAAATCCATCAGAAAACGACATGAGAAAGGCTGCGTTCGCGCAAGGACAAATTACGATGCGGCAAGACGCTATTTTACGAATACTTCAGGGAATTACAGATATTTCTGAATTGGAACGAATGTTGGGATAGCTTGAAGTTAAAAGTTTAAAGTGTCCGCCATAGGCGGATCCGCCTATGGCGGAAAAAGTTAAAAATTTTCCACCAGAAGCGGGTCCGCCTCCGGCGGAAAAATTAAAAAATAAAAAAAAATCACCCATAACCTCTAGGCAATTCCTCAGCTCAGGGGCACGAGGTTCAGGATTTTCATGCGGTGCGCCACAGCCGAAACCAAAACGCCCGACAAAATAAAATCCCCATTAAGGATATAAAAATACCTTATTTGCCTAGAGATTATGAGTGATTTTTTAAAAAAAGCTAAAAAAATGAATGACAATTTTTATATCATAACAGACCACTGATTATACCGCGCCATAGAAGACAAGCAATTAATGTGTTTATTCTAGCAGATAAACAATAATATGTCAAGTAATCCAAAAATTCCAACAAAAAAACCCGAAGACGCGCATCTTGATAAAACCCTCCGCCCCCAGCAATGGGATCACTATGTCGGACAAGAACACATCAAGAAAAACCTCCACATTCTTCTCTCCGCCGCAAAACAGCGTAAAGAGCCCATTGAACACATCCTCTTATATGGACCTCCAGGTCTTGGAAAGACAACGCTCGCGCATCTTATTGCTCGCGAGATGAATACAAATATCCGCATTACTTCGGGCCCAGCAATTGAACGAGCG
The DNA here is from genome assembly GCA_964365285.1 of uncultured Candidatus Saccharibacteria bacterium. Lineage (GTDB taxonomy): Bacteria > Patescibacteriota > Minisyncoccia > Sungbacterales > JBBTQR01 > JBBTQR01. The sequence continues at coordinate 3,950 of CAYIPF010000031.1, forward strand.
GGAGATCTCGCATCGATCCTTACAAATCTTATTCCGGGCGATATTCTTTTCATCGACGAGGCTCATCGACTCAACAAAATGATTGAAGAGATCCTCTACCCCGCCATGGAATCACGAACGCTTGATATTGTCATCGGGAAAGGACCTTCCGCCCGTACACTTCAGCTTGAACTCCCCCCTTTTACGCTTATTGCCGCGACCACACGCATCGGTCTTTTGTCTTCTCCGCTTCGAAGCCGTTTTGGAGCTACATTTCGACTTAATTTTTATACCGAAAAAGAAATCGAGGAAATCATTTCACGATCCGCGGGGCTTTTGAATATTTCAGCGGAACACGATGGCCTACAAACGCTTGCCACATCAAGCCGCTTCACTCCACGCATTGCAAACCGTCTTTTGAAACGGGCGCGAGATTACGCGGAAGTCCATGGAACGGGAGTTATTACAAAAGAAACAGCGGAAAAAACTCTTCACCTGCTAGAGGTGGATCAAAAAGGTCTGGAACCGGGAGATCGGCGGCTTTTGGAAACAATCATTAAAAAATTTTCCGGTGGACCCGTCGGTGTTCGTTCGCTTGCCGCGGCGTCCGCCGAAGAAGAAGACACCATTGAGGAAGTGTACGAACCATATCTTCTCCAGCTTGGATTTCTTGAACGAACGCAAAAAGGGCGAATCGCAACCACTCTTGCGTACAAACACCTTGGACTTATTCCGCCAGAGATACAACAACGACTTGTATAAAATTCCAATATCTAATTACCAATTTCTAATTCCCAAACACATCTCCCCGGCTTTAGATATTGGAATTTAGAAATTAGAAATTAAGCACGCGTGTCCGGTCATTCAAAATGGGCTCAAATTAAAAGAAAAAAAGGCATGACCGATGTAAAACGCGGGCGACTTTTTTCTAAAATCGCACGAACGATTATTGTTGCCGCGCGCGCTGGAAATCATAACCCAACCTTCAATCCAAAACTTCAAACGGCGATTGAATATGCCAACTCCGTGAATATGCCCAAAGATGTCATTGACCGTGCGCTTGTAAAAGCGGCGAGTACAGACGAAAAATCGCTTGAAGAGTTTCTCTATGAAGCGTATGGCGCCGAAGGAGCAGCACTCATCATTGAGGGCGTTGCCGACAATAAAAATCGCTCAACGCAGGAAATAAAACATCTTCTTTTGGAACATGGGGGGAAACTCGCAAATCCGGGAACGGTCCAGTGGCTGTTTGAAAAACGTACAGCGCTTGAAATTTCGTTAAATAGACAAACGCTCGCGTGCGACGAAATAGAGCTTATTGCAATTGATGCCGGAGCTGAATTAATCGAATCGGATGAATCTTCTCTTATCGTGTGGGTAAAAACGCCCAACACCGAATCAGCAAAAACAACGCTTAAAACAAAGAATGTTGTCGTCGGAGAAACATCAAATGCGTACATCCCTCTTCACATGATTCATGTCTCGCAAAAAGCCGAAGAGTCTGTCGCAAAACTTATCGACGCTCTTGAAAACAGCGACGATGTTCAAAATGTGTATACCAATATAGAATTTAGAGAATAGCATTTAGAAAACGAAGTTTAAAGCGTGGGGGATAGCCAATTAGGGCATAATAACCCTACCCCCCCTAAACACCACCAAAATGATTATTTTAGGAATTGACCCTGGGTTTGGTCGAATGGGGACTGGAATTATAGAAAAAACCGAAGGAAAACTTCATCTCTTGCACGCCGGACTTATTGAAACCGACCCATCCCTTCCGCATCACAAACGGCTCTGTAAAATCTACAATGAACTTACCGCCATTATTCGCGCGCACAAACCAACAATACTCTCGATTGAACGGCTATTTTTTACAAAAAACCAAAAAACTCTTATTCCGGTTGCGCAAGCACGCGGAGTTGCTCTCTTGACAGCCGGCATTGCTGGACTTACAGTGTACGAATATGCTCCTCCTGAAGTAAAATGCGCTATTACGGGAAACGGAAAGGCTGATAAAAAGGCAATGCAAAAAATGGTAGCCCTCACGCTTGGAACCACAGAAAATTTCGTTGACGACACGACCGACGCAATTGCGCTCGCGATTACCGCGGCGTACGGTGCCAATCGTTCATGATTAGGTTAATGAAAAATGTTTTCTCCGCAGTCGAGGAGAAAAAATTAAAAAATTAAAAAACTATGAACACCGCACAATTCAATTCCGCGTATCTATCCGCAGACGATCTGCCGGAAAACGACGGGGAAAAAACCGAAGAAGAATTGCCCACTGAATCCGGCGATGACGATAAAGAAGGCGAAGACAAAGAAGAAGGATTGGAAATTTTCGAAGAGGAGGAGGAATAATTTTTTAAAACTTTAGAACTCGTTGTAAAAACCGTTTTGCGAAACAGCAAAACGGTTTTTCTTTACCCAAAAATCGTCTGCCAAAGATGGGCGAAATCGAACGCGCAAAAAATATCTTTACAATATTAAACAATCCGAATGCGACAAAAATGCCGTTTTCCGATTTTTATAATATCTCCGTCATTTTTCTTTGTAATGACATCATCGAATGCGAGAGTTTTCTTGCCACAATGAACCCCGCCACCGTCAAGCAGCCGCCGCGCTTCAGAATTTGATTTTAACCCATGATATTTTTTTAAAAACTCAACGGTTGTCATCCCATCTGCAACAAAAACATCTTCCGCAACTTTACTCGCGTCTTTTTTCTGAAACGCGTCGCTAAAGCGCTGTTCTGCTGCCATAGCTTTTTCTTTTGTGTATATCTCCGAAATAACCGCACGCGCCAAAAGCATTTTTGCGTCGCGAGGATGCATCGTGCCAATGCTCGTTTCAATCTCTAAAAGCGGAATGCTCGTAAATGCCCTAAAATATTTCCCGATACACGCATCAGGAACAGACATTATTTTGCCGAACATATCTTCGGGAGCATCAGAAAGAGCTATATAATTTCCGTAACTTTTACTCATTTTTTTAACTCCATCAACGCCCTCAATAATTTCGAGCGCAATAATGTCTTGCTCTGGCACATTGAATGTCCTCTGAAGCCGTCTTCCCATGAGCATATTGAACATTTGATCCGTTCCCCCGACTTCAACATCGGCTTTTACTTCCACCGAGTCATATCCTTGAAGGATTGGGTAAACCGCTTCGAGCATGCTTATTGTATGCCCTTCCTTTATTCGTTTTTGAAAATCATCGCGCTCGAGATCCTGCTGTACGCTCACCCGCGAAAGAAGATCGGCAAGCAAGGCAAATCCTTTTTTCTCGTACCACTCGCTGTTCCGATGAATCTCTACCTTTGAAATATCAAGAAAAATGCTCACTTGATCGCGGTAAGAAGAAAAATTCTTTTCTATCTCTTCGTGCGTCAACGGCATGCGAGTTTCATTTCGCCCCGAAGGATCTCCAATCATTGCGGTAACATCCCCGACAATAAAAACAATCTGATGGCCTTGTTCTTGAAATAGTTTCAACTTCCGCAACGCAACAGTATGCCCGAGATGAATGTCGGGCGCAGTTGGATCAATACCAAACTTAACCCGAAGTTTCTCCGAGTTTTTAAGCCGTTGTTCGAGGCGCCGTGCCTCAAATATCGTCGCAACATTGCGCTGAGTAATTTCTTTTTCCAAAGATTCCATATCTAACATAACTGTATCAAAAGAAACGGATCCGCACAAAACATAATGGACAGCGATCACTGCATAAGTTCAGATACATATGGCACTCTGTAGACCCCTAAAGAGATGCGCAT
>CAYIPF010000032.1:0-7634 GCA_964365285.1 uncultured Candidatus Saccharibacteria bacterium
TGCGATGATATCTTCATTAAGCGCGTAAACGCTTTTATTTAAATTTAAATTATATATATAAACAAAACAATGATCAGGATCAGAGAATGTGTCACAGAAGGAAACAGAATATGTTGCGGCCGTTGCTGACGGGATGCCCGCCAGGAAGAACAGAGGCAGAGAAATAAAAATTGCTAGATAAACCGGGCGCACATGTATAAAAGATTTCATATTATTGTTTTTTTATTGTGGCTAGCGATGAGCAAGATAAAAAAAACAATTTTATCTCGTCAGCGCGACGACACAACAAAGGTCAATACCGCGCGGTCTCTGCCGCGCGTTTGTACGAGCGGAGCGAGTTCCGATGGATACCTCGGGGCTTTGCCCCGAGGAGCTTTATTTTTTTATAAACATAACCGCTCCGAAGATGATTGCAATAAGTACAGCAAACAATCCTAGGCCATAGAGCGTGAGGGATCGCTTCAAAAAACTTTCTTGTGCAGCGTTTTCCGGAATGGGACTATTGGTAAATCCGATTGTTTTTTGAACAAGAATAGCTCCAGCGACATCTGCAATTTTAGTCATCACCTGAGGATTGACGCATGTGCGCGTGATAGGGAGAGGATATTCTGTCATGGAGCTACGCGTGCCCTTATGAGTCGGTACAGCAAAAGCGGTTTCTTCCGCGCAAGAATTATTATCGCCATCTTTGATGGAAATCACCACATTCTTTGCCGTATCATTTGTCGGCCGTTTCCGACTTTCACGGAAAGAATCCGCTGGTCCTGTCCATGATATAGAAACGCGCGCTGTGTTTCCCGCCAGATATCGATCTTTATCAAGCAGTACATTTTGTACGGTTGCACTTGGACCTCGCAAAACATAGTGAATGGCAACTTCGTTCGATGCAACCGTGCCATCAGGAGATACGAGGGATAACACAGCATCATAGGATTGCGGAATAAACGCCTTTGGGAGGATAAATGAAACTGTTTTCGTTTCATTTTTCTTAAAAGTGACTGACTTCTGAATATCTTTTGTATCAGAAACGATTTCACCAAAAATACTCCTTCTATGCGTTACAAACGAAGGCGTTGCCGTAGTGTCTTGTGTGGTATGCGCATCAACAACGCACACGCCCTCTACTGCCTCGTTTGAATCAACATCAACTCCTTGTTGTATGTTGTATGTTGTTGTTTCCGATTCGCCTTTAACGCGAAGAGAACATGTGTTGCTCTTGATTTCTAGATATGAGTATGTTGTGGCTTTTAAAGTAACTCTGCCTAAGAAATTAGACGCGAGAGGCAGTCCGTCAGAGGTGCTAAGAACGCCTACCAGTTCATATTCCCCTTGCAGATAACTTGGCGGTGTATATTCTATGGTCTGTCTAACGGTCTGATTAGCTTTTAAGAAGAGCGTTTGTGTATACACCTTCATGTCTACAACTTCTCGAGTATTTCCCTTTCCATCAAGAAGCTGAATTCCATAACGGACATCACCTTGATTGCCAAGCTTATTGATGATGTTGCACAGTATCGTTATAAGTTGATTTGCTGAAGTTGATTGTGTATAGGTGCAATCTTGTAAATTAACATCTGCGATAAATTAACATCTGCGATAAGTCGTATGGTCGGTTTTATGGCAACCGGAGCAACAACAGGCAAAGAGGCGCCAAAAACGGTGGGTGTCATTAGAAAAAATAACGCAACAAACAGTGTAAAAAAATTCATAACAAGAATCTTAAAAATTATAGGATTATTTACCAATTAATAATATAACAACTTGCAAAAAAAACAAGTGGGGGGTTGATAACTTATTATATTAGCGAGCGAATGTCGCGTCATTTGCTTGTTTTATGAATTGTGCGCCCATGAGGAATCGAACCTCAATTACAAGCTCCGCAAGCTTGTGTCCTATCCGTTGAACGATGGGCGCATTATTTATTTTATTGAGTGTTTGTTCTCAAAATATTCGTGGTCCGTTGTCCACCGGAGACGGACAACGATGGGCGCATATAAATAGCTTATAGCTCAATGCTAGAATCCTATTCGTCTTGCTATAACATCGATAAGCGATTCTTCTTGAGGTTTTTCGGGAATAAATATTGCGAGTGCTTTTCGAATTTCGTCAGGATCCATCTCGCCCAAAGGCAATTTTATAAGTGGCATAACGGTTTTTTTGCTTATCAACGAGAGTTCGTTTTCTCCGTTTTCATGCTGGAAAATCCAGAATGATTGAAGATGTATATATTCAAAAAGCCGGTTGTGAACGACGACTCCGCGCTTGGTAATGGAAAACTGTAGTTTGCGGGGTGTGCGTATTTGATACACGAAAAGCAGGAAGAGCGCAAGAACAAGAAAAACGGCAAATAAAATATTTTCAAGAATAATCAAGAGCAGTATTCCTGCTCCGCTGATGATTGCTACCGACAAAAACCATCCGCGCGATTTTTCACGAACATTGTATTCAGGCGCAGTCCATGATATTTCCTCAATCGGCACTGGAGCATTTTTGTTTTGATCGGTTTGTTTGTTGTGTTCCATCGTTTCGTCCATGATACCTACAAGTATAGCGCGTTGCGTTAAAAATTCAAAAATCACACAATGATCGTATCGCCCTTTTGGTATGCGCCTGCGAGAAGGTCTTTGGCGAGTTTTGATTCAATGGAATCTTGGATAAGTCGTCGAAGTTCGCGCGCGCCAAAAACGCTTCCCGCGACAGCTTCAGCAAGTTTTTTGGGCGTTTCTTCGGAAATTTTAAATCTATATCCTTGTTGTTCGATTCGTTTTCCGAGTGCTTTTAACAACAGCGTTGCAACTTGTGCCGTATCGTCTTTTGATAATGGTTTGAATACGACAACGCGGTCAAAACGATTCAAAAATTCCGGACGGAATACGCCGCTCTTGAGAATCGTGTCCACGAGCATTTTTTGAAGTTCTTCGTATGGCACGTTCCTTGAGAGCGCTTCGCGGATAAATTCCGCTCCTGCGTTTGAGGTTGCAATAATAATCGCATTTTTAAAATCAGCTTTTTTTCCGAACGCGTCAGTGCAGTATCCGTCATCGAGAATTTGCAAAAATAGATTGAGGATGTTGGGGTGCGCTTTCTCAACTTCATCAAGAAGGATAAGCGAGAGAGGATTTTCGCGAATCGCGTTTACCATAAGTCCCGGTTCCTGCATTTCCATGGAACCGATGAGGCGCTGGAGATCGGAGGTTTTTTGGTATTCTGACATATCAAAGCGGATCATTCGTTCTTCGCTTCCAAAATAAATTTCCGCGAGCGCTTTTGCCGTTTCCGTTTTCCCAACGCCCGTCGGCCCTAAAAATAAAAATGATCCAATCGGCTTTTTTCCGGACGAGAGTCCCGTGCGGCTTCGGCGCATCGCGTTTGCGATTGCTTCGATGCCTTCGACTTGGTCAATAACGCGGGCGTGAAGCCGTTCTTCCATGTGAATGAGCTTGTCCGTTTCGCCGTGCTCGATGTCTCCGACGGGAAGTTTTATTTTTCGTTCCACAACAGTTTCAATGTGTTCTTTTCGCAGTGAGCGTTTTTCGCCGATGCTTCTGATATAGACCACAGCGTCTTCAAATAGGTCAATCGCTTTTTCCGGAAACGGGCGGTCGGTGATGTATCGCGCTGAGAGTTCATATACTTTTTCAAGCGCCGCATATGTTACCATAGGCAATCCGCGTTGTTCTTTGTGAATTGCCGCATCAATAAGAATCCGCATGACGCACCGTTCATCGGGTTCTTCCAATTCTATTTTTTCAAATAAGCTGTACAGCTCTGGATTTTCAATTGCTCCGCGGCCAAATCCCGTTCTATTGGTGATGCCGATGATTTTCACGGTCGTTGATTTAAGGAACGGCATAAGGATTTCCGAAATATTCATTTTTGAGTGCGTGGAGAGATAATTTTCAATGTCATCAATGACGATGATGATATTTCCCGCCCGTTCCGCTTCGTGAAAAATGCGTGTGATGGTGCCGACGACATCACCGAAGTTGTCCTGACCGAAGACGAGTTCAAGTTTTAGTTGCATGATCCGTTTGTAATTTATAATTCCAAACGATTGTCCGCGCGCGGTTTGTTCCGCGAGGCCTTTTATAATTGTCATAGCGCCCAATCCCGGTTCCCCGACGATAAGCGCGTTTGCGGCGGCTGATTTTGCGAGCGCTTCTTCCACAATGCCGATTTCGTGGCTATGAATTAGGACATGGAGATCTTCTCCGTCGGTGCCTTGAAACGCGATTGGCTCGGAAAAGCGATTGAGAATAGGCGTAAAGGCAAATGCCCACGATTTTCCGATGCCATAAGAATTTTCAATTTTTGTGAGGAGCGAAGGTTTTTCGTGTTGGAGCGTATTTTTATACCACAGCGCAGCGTATTCAATGTCTTTTGGCTGGAATCCTTCTTGCAGAAGGAATTGTTTGAATGGTTGCGACAACGATACAGCGGAGAGCAGTATATCGGAGAGTTCTATTTTATTGTGGTGATTTTCTTTTGCTAGTGCCGCGGCAGAAACAAGAATCGCTTCTTTTGTGTCATGCGCGAGTGTGAGAGGCGTCTGAAGTACCGCGCGAAGTTTTTTCTCGTCAAGCTCGAGGCGATCAATGAAAAATGCTTTGGCAGGCGATTCAAAAAGTGAGATGAGAATATCGTGCGGGTTCCAGCTTTCTTTTCGCGCGAAGATTTGCAGAGTTTCGAAATCAAGGGATTCGACGAGCATATCAGGATCAAGCTCCGGGCTTGGTAGGAATGTCGGATGGGCGGAGCGGTAGTAATCAACGAAACGGCTCCACAGAAAAAGTGTTGCGACGAAGGCGAAGAAAAAGAAAAACATCGCGAGGAAGGCGCTTTCATTGTTGATGGCATAGATTGTGATATCAACAAGAAGAATAAAAACGCCAATGCATTGCAGTATGCGCGCTGTGCGATGTGAAAACGCGTTTTGAAATTTTGCCGCCGTGAGCGGTAAGAGCGGAAAATCCTTCATTTAAAAAAGAATAATTATTCCTAGTATAATTGCCACGGGAATCGCCATGGGAAGAATGAGCCAAAGAAAAAAATAAAAAACGGCAAAGATAAAAGCGCAGGCGCTAAAAAAAAGTCCCATAAAAATCGTTATGGTCCGCACAAACGCGCCTAGTCCGCGCGAAATCATATTCCCGGAAAGCGTCCAAAGAAACACGCCCATATCAAATCCGCTTCGATATTGGTCACTGTATCGGTGCCACGGATATAAAAGCGTTCGGAAAAGATGAGATACTGAAAAAAAATTAAATATGCCAAAAACAAGCCGCAGTCCATCTCGCGCTACTTGTTTGGCGCCTAATGAGTAGTGCCAATAAATATAGAGTATAGGGAGCATTGTTCTTTCATTTTATCGTATGAGGCACTTTCTGTACAATTGTCGTCCGACGAAAACTTGCAAAAAAACTATTTCTGGTGTATAATCGTTCCATAATTGCTTCGGTGTTCATTGAAAATTAATTGAGCGTTTCAGTTAAAAACCCTTGTTTAATCAGAAGGAGGTTGCGTATGAGTATCATTACTTGGGCGATTGATTTTTTGGTAAGTGAATTTTGGGGAGCAAGCGTCATTCATTGGCTTATGCCGCTTGTTGCGTTTTTTGGGATTGCGACCATGTTGGCCCTGTTCAGGAAGCGCAATTTAGTCAAAAAGGACACTATGTGTCCGGTGCGCAAAAAGCAGGTGACACTTGGATTAGACGCAAATGTTTTTCGTGATCCTTCTAAAACAACTGGGCTTGATGTGACCGCATGCACGGAATTTCTTGATGGAAAAGTCACATGTGGAAAAGATTGTTTACATAACCCGGATGTTCAGGCGATGCACGCTGAAGAAAAGTGCAAGCACCAAGAAGACATGAGAAGGGGGAACACAGTTATTCCATAAGAAAAGCGAGAAAGGAGGAGTTATGAGAAAATTGGCGATGATAATTTTGATGTTGCTCGGCGCGATAGCATTCCTGTTTTTTTTCAGAGAGCGTTTGCTCGGCATTGAATCGCGCGAGCGAATAATCGGTCCGCCGAAAGCAACAAACGAAATTGTGTTGAAAATAAATAAGGGCGGTTTTCATGATTTTAACGGGAAACTGGTCACAGAGCTTCGGCTTGCGCGAGGAACAGCGTATCGCTTGCGCTTTGAATATGATGAAGCGCAGAATGATTACATGAGAGATGAAGGGAAGGAGTTTAAGGAATTTACGCACCAGTTTGCTCTTGTGAGCATCCCGAACACTGTTTTTCGGAAAGAAACTGGGGCGCTTGATTATAAAAACCCAACATATGTCATTGAGTTTATGGCGGGAGATGGTGGGACTGACGAGTATCTGGTCGCGTGCCTTCTTTATTGTCTTGGCATGGAGCACCTTGCCAGTCTTCATGTTAAGGTTGTGCCACAGCAGTTTGCGCGTTAAATGTTCACGGTAAGTTCCCCACTCTAATACTTAAAGTATTAGAGTGGGGAGAGACAAAAGAAAATTTACGCAAATTTTTATGAAGTGGACTCTTGAAAAAGAGTCTTTTTTAATTGGTGCGCGCGAGAATTGTTACGCAGTCGCTATTTTTCGGCGAACAAGGAGCATAACAACAAACAATCCGTTTGCTACAATGAGGTACGCTGGATATAAAAATGTCGTGAAGTTCAGCGACTGTAATGCAATTAAACTGATGGCGTATTTCAGTGCGTTGAGGAAGTAGGTGCTTGCCGTTTCTTCCCGTGGTTTTTCATACGCTTTTCGAATGGTGGGAATGAACGCAAGAATATCGGCGATTGTTACCAGTATTACGGCGGTAAGCGGATCGTTGGTTAATTGCCAAAAAACTACCCCAAGAAGCGCGCTGACAAAACTAATCCAATCAATCCGTGTGATGTTTTTTTCGCCGCGAAAGAAGGCAAGCACGGCTATGGAAACGCAGGCAATCGCGGTAAGACCGGTAACCCATGCGCCCGGTCCGGCTCCTTTTGCTATTTGCGCGAAAAAAACGATTCCAGCAGATATGCCCCACGCAAACCAGGAAAAAATATGCGGTTTTGTTTTTCCGTTAAAAATATCCCGAAAATATGGGATATATCCTATAAAACCGATGATTGAGGCGATTACGCCAAGCGCAATTTTATAATCCATAATTAAAACTGTCTCATGGGCGAGCCAATGACTTCATTTCCTAACTGGCGGTGCATACGGGTTAAGTGCCCGTGCTTACCAATCATTGTAAGGGTTTCTGAGCGATTTCTCCACTCGCGGATTTGAGGTATGTGGGTCGGTCTCAATAGACACGATAGACACTATAAAAAAGTTGTGAAAGTGTCTTGCGTGACCGTTTAAGGGGTATTTACAGCTTTGACAGTACTGACAGCCTAGAAGGATGAGCTATTCACTCTTTTGTCTTGCGGATAGCGCCAAATCAACCCACTCACCAAGCCTGTCGCGATTTTCAAAAATTTCCTCGGGTACTAGGTAATAACTCATAGCGTAAGATTTCCCATTCTTTTTTGTATAAGTAAATGGGTGACTTCCATGCTTTTCAAAGAACTCTTTTGTTGAGTCATTAGCTGTAAGATTTAACAGCTGTAAGATTTAACAGCGTTGTTTACAGTCCCACTTCGGGATACTGTAAACAGCA
>CAYIPF010000033.1:0-1648 GCA_964365285.1 uncultured Candidatus Saccharibacteria bacterium
TTTTGACAAAATTACCCATCAGTGATACAGCTAAAATAACCAGGATCTTTGCCAACTCAACACAACTCACGCAACAAGGAGGTTCGTATGAAAAGCCGTTATTCTGCGTTGGTTTTGGCGTTTGTGTGCGTATTTTTATATTCATCGTCCGTGTCAGCGCTCGTCGGTGGGGCTGGCCCACTAGCTTCATCTTTCCTCATGGAAGGATTTAGCGCCGTAGTAGAAAAAACATCTCCTGCGGTTGTCTCGGTCTTGATTTCCGGCAAAAATGAACGGCGTATGCGCGGACAAGAAAGACCGCCAACCGTTCCGCCGGAAAATACGCCTCCGGAAGAAACCCCTCCGGAAAATACGCCTCCACCAGATCCGAGAAATCCCGAACAAAGCGCCGGATCAGGAGTCATTATTGATCCTACAGGTTACATCGTCACCAATAATCATGTCGTTGGAGGAGCGTCATCTGTTTCGGTAAGACTCGCAGACAAACGCGAGTTCTCGGCAACAATTATTGGAACGGATCCAAAAACAGATCTTGCAGTCATAAAAATTGATGCAAAAAATCTTCCGTATATTCAATGGGGAGATTATGACGAGATTAAGGTCGGCCATTTGGTCCTTGCCATCGGAAATCCGTTTGGCCTAAGCTCAACCGTAACCGTAGGGATCATAAGCGCGCTCGGACGATCGCATGTCAACATCGCGGATTATGAAGATTTTATCCAAACAGATGCCGCGATTAACCCGGGAAATTCCGGTGGCGCGCTCGTCAACATGAAGGGCGAGCTCATTGGAATCAACACCGCGATTTTTTCGCAAACAGGTCAGGCCGCCGGAATTGGGTTCGCCATTCCAACGAGCATCGCGGTTGATATAGTGAATAGCTTGATCAAAACCGGTAAAGTGGTTCGCGGATGGATGGGAGTTTCAATCCAGGAAATTACTCCGGTTCTGGCAAAATCATTTAAGCTTCCTGAAGGGCAGGATGGCGTTCTCATAAGCGATGTGAACGAAATAGGACCCTCTCATGATGCTGGAATTCTTCGTGGAGATGTCGTTGTTGAGTTCAACGGAAAACAAATGACGGAAGTGTCCCAGCTTCGCAACATGGTTGCCAAAACAATGCTCGGACAAAAGGCATTGCTCAAAGTTATGCGTGGCGGAAAGCTTCTCTTGATCGAGGTTGTGATAAAAGAACGACCGTCGGACGAGATGCTTGTTGCAAAAAATAAACTGGCGCCACTGCCTCCGCAAGCAGAAACGAAAAAAGTCCCCAATAATGCGCTCGCGGGACTTGTCGTAGAAGATGCTGGCGGAGCCGATGCGTCAGTTAAGGGCGTCGTGGTTGTAGATGTTCTGAAAGGAAGTTCTGCGGAACAAGTTGGAATGAAAAATGGCGATGTAATCATGGAAGTAAACCATATGAAAGTTGCTAATCTTAAAGAGTATTACGCGGCTTCAGAAAAAATAACAAAAACTGAAACCGTTGTTCTTTTGGTGAATCGAAAGGGGGCGACTGTTTTTGTCCCTCTTGAACCGAATAAAGAGTAGTCGGCTAAGCGAGTAATGCTCGCGCGTCCCGTTACAAAACGGGACGCTTTTTTTAATATTTGTACAGCAACCTATCCGCAAATAAATGTGTTAAAATTAT
>CAYIPF010000033.1:1748-7353 GCA_964365285.1 uncultured Candidatus Saccharibacteria bacterium
GTCGGATATATAGGAAAAAATGAATCATTGCCTGTTTTAATCAACGGATTAAAAGCGCTTGAATATCGCGGATACGATTCGGCGGGAATTGCCATTTTCACCAAAAACAACATCAAGGAAAAGAAAACCGCAGGATATGTCGATGTTTTAGAAATGGCTATCGGTACGAAAGATTTTAAAGGACACATCGGCATAGCCCACACGCGCTGGGCTACTCACGGGACCCCGAACGAACAGAACGCGCATCCTCATGCTGATTGCAAAAAACAAGTATTCCTCGTTCACAACGGAATCATTGAAAATCACAGCGATTTAAAAAAACATCTTTCGGAACGGGGGCACATTTTTACATCAGAAACCGACACCGAGTCCGTAGCGCATCTTATTGAAAATTTTTTAAACGAAGGCAAGGATTTCAAAACTGCTTTTTTTGACGCTCTAAAAATGATCCGCGGAGCATACGCCCTTGCCGTTGTTGATGCCAATGATCCGGAAACGCTCTATGCCGCAAAAATCTCCAGTCCGCTCGTCATCGGCGTCGGAATTGAAGAGAATTTTTTGGCGTCCGATCCATCCGCTCTGATTGGAAAAACAAACAATGTCATTTACCTCAAAGACGGCGAGGTGGCGGAAATTACCCGCCATGACATAAAAATTATCAATCTGGAAAAAAAACCAACCCCCATTGAAATTGTCCGGCTCGAATGGAATTTGGAACAAGCTCAAAAAGGAGATTTTCCTCATTTTATGCTCAAAGAAATTTTTGAAGGGCCGGAGGTTGTGCGATCCGCTCTTCGGGGGAGACTCTGTGCAAACGAGTGCGCGGTAAAACTCGGCGGGCTGGAACAAGTTTCCGATGCATTACAAAAAATAAAACGGCTCGTTATAGTCGCGTGCGGCACATCATACTACGCCGGTCTCATCGGAGAATATTTTTTTGAAGAAATCGCCAAGATACCGACAGAAGTTCACTCCGCGTCTGAATTCAGGCATCGCAACGAACCGTTTGATGAAGGAACGGTTGTTTTGGCAATTTCACAATCCGGAGAAACCGCTGACACGCTCGCCGCCCTCCGCAAAGCAAAAGAAAACGGCTTACTCACATTGGGAATTGTAAATACGGTCGGGTCCACTATTGCGCGAGAAACCGACGCAGGAGTATACAATCACGCCGGTCCGGAAATCGGCGTTGCTTCCACAAAAGCATTTCTCTCACAGATAACGATTCTTGCTCTTATGGCGGCATATTGTTCCAAAAACAAAACTGCCAAAAATAAATTGCGCGAAGGTATGCTCAAAGAGTTGGAAAAAATTCCCAAGAAAATTGAAAAAATTTTATCTCAAGCGCATCATGTTGAAAAACTTGCGGAAAAATATAAAGAATACGAAAACATTCTCTTTCTGGGTCGTCGGTACGGTCATCCAACAGCGCTTGAAGGAGCACTTAAACTAAAAGAGATTTCTTACATACACGCCGAAGGGTACGAAGCAGGCGAGATGAAGCACGGTCCTCTTGCCATGATCAGCGCAAATTTTCCGACTATGGCGATAGTACCCCAAAATAGCGTCTCAGAAAAAATGTATTCCAATCTTCAGGAAATAAAAGCGCGAAGCGGATTAATAATCGCGATTGCCACCGAAGGGGACGAAAAGATTTCATCATTAGCGAATGATGTCTTCACCATACCGCCAACACTAGAACCGCTTGAGCCGCTGCTTGCAATCGTACCATTACAACTTTTCGCGTATTATGTCGGTGTCAAACGAGGATGCAATGTGGATAAACCCAGAAACCTAGCAAAATCCGTAACCGTTGAATGACGGCGCAACAAAATTACATAAAAATAAGTCCGGCATTGCCGGACTTATTTTTATTTGTGGAAGTCGGAGGACGCTATTGGAACATTTGATGAGAATACCGCAGGAGATTACCCAGAAACAGATGATACTGCTCGAAAGGGTCTATGGGCAGGTTGCATCGATGGTTTAAAAACAATCAATTAACAGCATAAATTTTCCGCCCTCATGCGATTAACATAGAGCATGCATATGTGGAACACATAATAGCGAGCGTTTTTTGAACCACTCGATCCAAAAATAAACTATTTTGTCCTAAATATTGTCGCGTAATCAAAATTATATACTTAAATATTACCTTAACAAATCAAGCAATTTCTTTCGTTCAAAATCTTTATCTAGCAAAAAAGAGGCGATGCTATCGACTATCTCTCGTTTAATTTCTTTGTGCCTTGGAATGGTTGTTTTCTTACCATTGTGAATGCACTTAGCAAGATCGTGTTTTGAACCATTTTCAAGAGAAAGCCCTAATTTTTTTAGGGCTTTCAAAAGCTTTTTTCTTTTACACGGAAAATAGAAATCAGTCATTATGTTCTTTGTAAAACAAGGCTATCCTTAAGATACTTTTCTGGTATTTTTATATTTAGTTGTTTTCGTATTTCTTCCAGAGGAAAAAAAGTTGGCATAAACGGTTGATATTGCTGCGGTATTCCCAAATAAGTATAAACGGAATCATTTACCATTTCAAAAAGTTCTTCGCCCTTTTCTGCCTGTGTTATACAGCCTGGTAAATTATCCACATAAGCAACATATCCACCATCTTTGGAGGATTTTATAGAAACTTCAATTTTATCTGGAAAGCGCCATTTATAGGCAACTAAGGCCTGTGGTATAACCTTGTTTTTTCTAAAAATGTTGAACATAATTTGTAAGATATCCTAGCGTTGTTTACAATTTACAATACCATATATAGAAATAAAAAACCACTTGCTTGCTGGCGCGGGGGGATTGGCTACAACTCTCGGCTCGCCGTCGCTTTTCGCCTCCTCGGAGAAACACTGGAAAACGCTTTTTGTCCGCCAGGGGCGGATAAAGTTTCCCGTCAAAGCTTCCCAGAAGCTTTGACCTCGGTCGCAGCCCCAGCTCGCGCGTCCGCAAGCTTGCGAAACATCGCTCCACTTTTCAATTCCCCACGCGAGCAAAGCGGTTTGCTCGCTCCGCTACAAATAAAAATACCAGAGGCATCTCTGGTATTTTTATTTGTGGAAGCGGGGGGAATCGAACCCCCGTGTGTGAGAAGTTGGAGTCAGGATTTTGTTACAGACATACTTCGCCCGAAAGCGAAGGGGTTTTTTCCGATATTGTCTCGCCAGTGGTATCAGAATTTCCACTGGCATAGCTTGAAATATAACACCGCCATTACGCCTACAAGCTTACTCGTCGGCGATGCCCCGTCAAAGACGGGGTGACTAATGCCTAGAAATTAGGCAAAAGCCGGGGCAAAGCTAGGTGTAAACCAATTCTTTGCTTTGGAAAATAAGTTTGCACTTATTGATTGTGTTTGGAAGTTCTCCACATGACGCAGTTGCCTGCCGCAGAGTTTGGGGTGACCAAACATCCCCAGCCTGATCCAGATATCCTTCATTCCCACAGAAAGCCAAAATCGCTCCCATGTATAATGCTGGATAATTTCCAATTTTTAATTTTACAATTTTCAATCAATAACCGAAACTTCTAATTTGAAAATTGAGAATTGGGAATTGGGAATTTTCCAGAACCCATCTCAAAAATCATTTCTACTACGATTTCAAAACTTCGGCTATAGCTTGTCAAAAAAAGCTTACAAGATATCATATATTGTTCACTTTTTTTGATTTCGCTTCGCTCGAAGTTTTGAAATCTCGCGACGAAAGCATTTTTGAGATGGGTTCTAGTAATCTTTCAATGTGCGATCAATTTCTCTTTCCGTCTCTCGCTGTTTGATGGTGGCGCGTTTATCGTGAAGTTTTTTATGCCGTGCTACACCGATTTCAACCTTAATTCGCTTATTTTTATTATACAGCTTTAACGGTATTAGTGTCAACCCTTTCGTTTCTGCTACGCCAATGAGGTGATTTAATTCTGTTTTTGTAAGCAAAAGTTTTATTGTCCTCCCCTCTTCATAATTTGCCGGTGTATTTTTCGGCTGATACGGGGGAATATTTAGGTTGATTATATACGCTTCCCCGCCACGAATAATGACAAACGCTCCCGCAAGATTAACACCCTTGTGAATGATGGATTTTACCTCATGACCAAAAAGCTTGAGCCCCGCGTCATATCTCTCAAGGATTTCGTATTCAAAGTATGCCTTTTTATTGTCCGCGAATGTTGCCATAGCAAAACAATATCACATGATTTCAATTATTTAAACCTCTATCTATTGATTTTTTTTAGCTTTCTGATACACTTGCTTGGTTATTAATTTAAATTAAAAGCTATACAAAAATTCATACGGATCAATAATCAAATACGCGCGCCCATCGTACGAGTCATCAGCAACGAAGGCGAAAATCTTGGCGACCTGCCTATTGCAGAAGCGTTACAACGCGCTCGCGTGGCAGGGCTTGATCTTATAGAAATCGCCCCCAACACTACCCCACCAATTACGAAAATTACCGAGTACGGCAAATATAAGTATATACAGGAAAAAAAGACGCGCGAACAGCACAAAAAACAAAAAGAGGTTGGATTCAAAAGCGTTCGCATTAGCTTAAATATCGGCGCCCACGATAAAGAAATCAAGGCAAACGCGGCAAAAGAATTTTTAGCTGAAGGAAACAAAGTTATCGTCGAAATCTTTCTCCGTGGCCGTGAGAAAGCGAATCGGGCATTCGCGGAGAAAAAGTTTAAAGAATTCCTGGCTGTTTTTGGAGATGATATCGTGTATGAACAGCGCATAAAGCCGGGACCACGCGGTTTCTCCGTAATCATAGGAAAAAAACCATCCAAAGCTTAAATAGGACTTACGCAGTTGGATGCAGTTGACGGCGTGAATGAGGCTTGCGACCAAGCTGTATGTCGCGTTTCAACAGACAGTACGCGACACGATTCTGGGGAATCGACTGCGCGGAAGCAAACGAGTGAAACAACGAAGAAATGCGCCGACTGCGTAAGTCCTATTAAAAATATGTTTGCAAAATCAATCAGAAAAAGAATAAAATTTACAAAAACAGGCAAGGTTTTGCGCCGTGTTTCGGGACAAAATCATTTTAACGCAAAAGAAAGCTCGACCGTTCAAAAACGAAAGAAAAAAACAGCTTCCTTTTCAAAAACATTCGAGAAGTCCCTTCGCCAATACGCCATTCGAAATACAAAGCGCTAATTATTTTCTTGCGCTTAAACTAATAAACCATCACTTATGACACGAGTTAAAGGAGGCGTTCACGCATTAAAAAGACGCCGAAAAATCCTCAAATACGCCAAGGGCTTCAAGTGGGGCAGAAAGTCAAAAGAACGCTTAGCGCGCGAGGCGCTTTTGCATGCGTGGAGTTATGCGTTTCGCGGCCGTAAAGAAAAAAAGCGCGACCTTCGAGCGCTCTGGCAAACAAAAATAGGAGCAGCTGCGCGGGAAGGAGGAATGTCGTACAGCAGACTCATCAGCGCGCTCAAAAAACAAAATATTGCCCTCAACCGCAAAATGCTGGCACTGCTTGCCGAAAAACATCCGGAGATTTTCTCTAAAATTCTAATCAAAGCGAAATAAAGCTCCTTGGGGCAAAGCCCCAAGGTATCGTTGGAACTCGCTTCGCTCGTACAATCGTCCGCC
>CAYIPF010000034.1:0-7223 GCA_964365285.1 uncultured Candidatus Saccharibacteria bacterium
AATTGAGTCGCCATAAAAAACGGATGCTTTGGAAGTTCGATAATTTCCACAAGATTTCGTTCCGGATTTATACCAGAAAACACCAGTCCGTTTTGCTCTAAAATTTCGCGGTAATCGTTATTCACTTCATAACGATGGCGATGCCGTTCTGTGATAAGTTTTGCGCCGTACGATTCATACGCGAGAGTTTTAGGAAAAAGCTCGCATGTATATGCTCCCAAGCGCATAGAACCTCCCATTTTTTTCTCCTGAATATTGACGAGTTGTTCTGGAAGCGTATGAATAACTGGATATTTTGTTTTAGGCTCAACCTCGGTCGTGTGAGCGTCTTTTAAACGACAGGCGTTTCGCGCGTATTCAATAATCGCGAGCTGAAGTCCATAGCAAAGTCCAAGAAATGGAACATTATTTTTCCGCGCGAATTCAATCGCGCGGATTTTTCCTTCTACGCCCCTGCTACCAAATCCTCCTGGGACGATAATGCCGTCAAATTTTTTCAATTCCTGCAAATGCTTTTTATCGCGTTCATAATGCTCAGCATTAAGCCATGTAATTTTTGGATTGCGGTTTACGCTCCATGCAGCGTGTTTCACCGCCTCGATCACGGAAATGTAGGAATCCGAAAGTGTAAAACCGCCCGTACTAAAATATTTTCCGATAATACCTATCGAAATGTCTTTTTTGGGAGCGCGAATGCGACGAACGAGTCCCGCCCATTCTTTCATGTCTGTTTTTCGAGGACGGAGTTCGAGCTTCTCAATGATTCGTTCGCTAATTTTATCTTTTTCAAAATTAACCGGAATTTCGTAAATTGACTTGATGTCGGGAGCCGAAATGATATCTTTTTCAGAAATATTGCAGAAAACGGAAAGCTTTCGTTTTCGCGGTTCATCAATGGGGCGCGAGGAACGAGCAACGATAATATCAGGCTGAATGCCAATCGCGTTTAATGAACGCACGGCATATTGAGTTGGCTTTGTTTTCATTTCACCCAGCATATCAGGTATTGGAAGCCAACTTACGAGCACGAACAAAACATCTTTTGGGCGTTGAAGACGAAGCATGCGCCCCGCTTCAAGAAAAACAAGGTTCTGATATTCGCCGACTGTTCCGCCAACCTCCACAAGAATAACATCTGCTTTTGCTTTTTTTATGACGCGCTCAAGTCTGCCAATAACTTCTTCTGGAATATGCGGTATGATTTCCACGCATTTTCCGCCATACTCAAGGTTTCGTTCGCGATTAATGACCGTTTGATATACAAGTCCCGAAGTCATGTAATTATCTCGCGGTATATTTTGATTTAAAAACCGCTCGTAATTGCCGATGTCCTGATCGCACTCCATTCCGTCTTCAGTAACAAAAACCTCGCCGTGTTCGGTTGGATTCATCGTGCCAGCATCTACATTCAAATACGGATCGATTTTTGCGGCGGTAACAGTAAAACCGCGGGACTGTAAAATTCGACCAATGGACGAGGTCGTTACACCCTTCCCTATCCCCGACATAACGCCTCCACAGATAAAAATATATTTTGCCACTAAAATAGCTTACAGCTGGTAGCTTTTAAGCAAACTACTCACAACCTCTAAAAGCTACCAGCCGTTCAATTACTGTTTTTCAATAATAACCGTACATTCTATTTTTGTTCCATCCGAAAACTGAATCACGACTTTATGAGTTCCTTTTTCTTTCAACGGTTCCTCAAGCATTATTTTCCCGTGAAGCAGAGAAAGATTGCGTCCGGCTTTTTCTAATGCTTTTTCGATTGCGCAGGTGTTCACTGACCCAAAAAGCTTTCCCGTTTTATCCATCGCGCCTTTGATAATAATCGGCTTTTTTGAAAGTTCTGTTTGTAAAATCTTAATAGCGGATTTTTGTTTTCCGCGATCCGCTTCTTTTTGAAGCGTTTCTTGCTCAAGCTCGGCTTCAACCTTTCCTGTAACAGCAACGGCTAATTCTTTCGGCATCAAAAAATTTCGATAAAAGCCATCGGAAACATTTTTTATCTCGCCTTTTCTGCCGATTCGCTGGATATCCTTTTTAAGAAGTACTTTCAATTATGTGTGGGATATAAAGTTCAGCACATAGGGCATAAGAACATGATAAATCTTCTTTCCTATTGGCTATCCCCTAAACCCTATGCGGTTATTTGCTTTTAATTATTTCAATCGCTTTATCAATGTAATAGTCTTTTCCTTCCTCTGGTTTTTCCGGTATTTGTACTTTAATATCGGGATCAAGGCCGTTGCCATTGATTTCCGTGCCATTTGGGGTGAGCCACTTTGCGATGGTGACTTTAAGTGATGCGTTATTAGGAAGATTAATAAGCTCTTGAACGGACCCTTTGCCAAATGTTTTTTCACCAATCAACGTTGAGCCATTCACATCGCGAAGAGCTCCTGCGAGGATTTCCGAAGCCGATGCCGAACCTCCGTTCACGATGACAACAGTGGGGATTTTGTTTAAAAGGTTATAACCCGTGCTCCGATACTGATCTTCGATTTTATCATGATATTGTTCGCGAACAATAATCGTGCCCGCCGGAGTAAAAAAACTCGCAATATCAACCGCCATATTCAAAAATCCACCAGGGTTATTTCGAAGGTCAATAATAAGTTTTTTATTTTTTGAATCAAAAAATCCTTGAAGCGCGGTCCGAAATTGATTTCCGGAAACCTCATTAAAATTATAAAGCGCGATGTAGTATATGCCATTGCCCTTTGATTCGTGTTTGATGGTTGGAATTTTTATTTCATCACGGGTAATGGTGAATTCTTTTGGCGCGCTGAATGAATCGCGAAAAATTGTAAGCGTTACCGTGGTTCCAATCAGTCCGCGAATAAAGCTAACCGCCTCTTCAAGCGGCATATCCGCGGTCGACGACGCGTTTATTTTCAGAATGTTGTCTTTTGGCATAAGTCCGATTTTTTCCGCGGGCGAATCTTTAATCGGAGAGATGATAGTCAAAATGCTTTTGCGAATTCCGATTTCCGCGCCAATTCCGCCAAAGCTCCCTTTAATTTCATCTTTAAACGCTTTTGATTGTTGGGGCGGAAGAAAAACAGTATAAGGATCTCCCAAAGAATCAACCATCCCCGAAATTGCTCCGTACACCATTTTTTGGGAATTCATTTTGTCTTTATTGATGAATTTTTCTTGCAGACGGGACCACGCAGTCCAAAAAAGCGCGAAATCAGCGCCATCAACGGTATTTTGAAAAACCAATGGAATGTCTTTATTGGCAACTCCTGTGATGGTAATCGCCGTCGGTTCATCGTTTTTTCCGATTAGAAAACCAAAACCGAATGTAAGTATCAAAAAAAAGCCCGCGATAAAAATAAAAAAAAGCCGTTTGAAAACGCGCGATTGAATTGAAAATAATAAAAATTTCATAATCGTTAGAGCTTTATCGTATCGTAAAAAACACTATGCCGCAAGAATTGTAGGTGTTAGTTCGTTGATATCTCCAGCTCCCATCATAATGATAATGTCGCCGTGAAGAACGCTGTCTTTTAAGAATGACGACAACTGGCTTGGATAAGGCACATAAAACACCTGTTTTTTTGTTGTCTGATCAATAGCGCGGGCAAGATCAAAGACGGTTTTGTGATCACTACGGCTTGAGAGTTTTTTTCCTATTTGTGAAACGGGAGAATGATCTCTGCCATGTACACGGAATGTATCAAGAAGCACGATTCGATCAGCGTGATGAAACGCCGAAACAAAGCCGTCAAAAAGAAGTTCGAGGCGTTTTTGCTGATGCGGCTGAAAAACGCACCAGATTCGTGCGTCCGGATTCATCTCACGAAATCCGGCGAGAGTCGCCCGAATTTCAGTCGGATGATGCGCGTAATCGTCATATACGCGCGCGTTTCCCGCCATGCCTTTATATTCCGATCGCCGCCATGAACCGCGGAAATTGCGAAAAACATTTAGAACGACGCTTTCTTCAATTTTCAAAACGCGCGCGAGCTTTAAAACCGCCAAAGCGTTTGATACATTATGCGTTCCCGGAACACGGAGATTGTTGCGAACGACATCCGTATCGGAAGAATTCAACGAATACCACACGACTTCTCGCTTCTTTTTTGAAAGCTCTTTACCGATTTCATGAAGATATTCGTTATCGCGGTTTAAAATAAATTTAGCGCCACGCGGAGCAGAAAAGAAAAACTTTTTGAACGCGCTTTTTATGTTATCAAGTGTTTTGTAATGATCAAGGTGCTCGCGATCAATATTCGTGGCAATAATTATTTTTGGAAAATAATTATGAAACGCTTCGCAATATTCGTCCGCCTCAAGCACCAAATACTTTCCGTGTCCCGAACGGAAATTACTCCCGCCCCACTCATGAAGACGGGTACCGACAATAGCGGTAGGATCGAGTTCGGCGCGTTCAAGCGCAAGTGCTACCAAAGCCGTCGTCGTGCTTTTTCCGTGCGCGCCGCATACGGCAATCGTTATATATTTTTTTGTGAGTTCTCCGATTTCTTCCGCGTATGTCCGCACGGGAATTCGACGGCTTCTCGCTGTTTTATATTCAGGATTGCTCGAATCAATTGCCATAGAAACTATTACGCGCCCAACCCGCTTGGAAACATTGCGCGCCTTATGAGATCCGATATAAATCACAGCGCCTTTATTCTTCAACAGTTCGGTAATCTCGGATTTTTTGAGGTCTGAACCGCTTACTAACGCGCCATGCAAAAGAAAATATTGGGCAAGCGAGCTCATTCCAGTGCCTCCGATCCCTATGAAATGTACGCCATTTTTCTTTTTTTTGTCCATCGCGATGCGATTCATGTTTAGAGTTTGATTATGTTGGTATTTTAACATAATTTTTCTTTTTCGCACATTTTTTAAATAAAGCTCCTCGGGGCAAAGCCCCGAGGTATCGTTGGAACTTGCTTCGCTCATACAATCGTCCGCCAAAGGCGGACGGTATTGACCTTTGTTCCCGTACATTCGGCTTGCTAGCCTTAGTATTTCCTACGTTCCGCCTGCTGGCTTCAGTATTTCCTCACTCTCGTTCGGTCATCGCATTCGCTCGGAAGCGTATACTGCTGTATCCGCTTCCCGATCTTCGCTAGGTAATAAAAGGCGTGTTTTTTTCTTTTGTCGAATTATGGTACGGTAAAACATATTTAAACCGTCCTTCCATGAAACTTCTTGAGGTTGTGCCAATTATACGAATGGGAAAGGGCCTTCCAGATTCACTTTCTTATTACACAAGTCACGACATTCCGTGCGGGTCTCTTGTTGCCATCTCGATTCAAAAACGCAAACTCGTCGGCATTGTCACGAAGAGTTCTTCTGTTGCGGAAGTAAAAACAGCAATTCGAAAAAAAGATTTTGTCATACACAAAATTGACGGGGTCATCGGTGAAGCAATTATTCCGCAGACGACGATTCGGCTTCTTGCGTGGTGCGTGCGATTTTTTCTCACACGGAAAAATTACATGGCGCGCGCCGCACTTCCGGCGTATTTTTCAAAACCAACGAGCGCTCTTAAAAAATTCGCTTCGTCATGCTGCCCTATGCCTGTTTTTTCCTGGGGTAATGAATCGTTTCATTCGCGCACAACTCCTTTGTTTATAGAAGCATCATATGCCGTCCGAATTGACCGATATGTGCGCGAACTTGCCGAAATGGTCCGTCAATCTTTTGACGCGCAGGCGCTTATTATCTTTCCCACTGTAACTGCCGCTCATGTTTTTTTCGAAAAAGCAAAAAAAGAATTCCCCGGCATAATCGCTTTTTACGGAAACACTCAAACAGAAAAGCAAAACGCCGAGGCGTGGAAAACGGCTCTTCTTGGAATTGCCCGTATTTTTATTGGAACTCGAAGCGCTGTGTTTGCGCCATTACCAAACATTTCGCTCATAATTGTCGATGGAGAAGCGTCTCCGTATTATACGCTATGGGATTCGTCACCGCGATATGACGCACGCGATATTGCCGAGAAAATTTCTGAAGTATCAAAAGCGCGACTCATTGTAGGCGATAGTATACCGCGAGAAGAAACATGGTACCGCATTCAAGAGGGATTTATAAAGTATGAACGGTTAAAACACACATCTTTGCACGCGGTTACATTTATTGATACAAAAAAACTTTTCCGTGAATCGCACACTACAATCTCACGAGAGAATTATGCCGTCATTTCTCCGCCATTAGCAGAAAAAATTTCAGTAACGCTTGGCGCAAAAAAACAAATTTTTCTTTTTTCCGGAAGACGCGGACTTGCGTCAACCATTATATGTTTTGAATGCGGATATACGGCATTGTGTCCACAATGCTCAACTCCTCTTGTTGTTCATTCCGCACGCGATATACTCGTACCGCGAATTCTTATATGTCATAAATGCCTAAAACGAGAAGCTCCGCCGACACGATGCGCTGATTGCGGAGGCGCGCGCCTGCAGATATATGGCATCGGAACAGAGCGCGTTGAGGCGGAAGCACGCGCGTTATTTCCTGACGCGAGAATCATTCGTTGCGATAGCGACGCATCCGATGATCCAAAAGAGATTTTTCAAAAAATTGCCGATGGCGCGTATGATATCGTTATCGGCACGGAACTTGCGCTAAAGCCCGAATATATTGGTAATTTTGATCTTTCCGCGATTATCTCTTTTTATCAGCTTCTTCAGCAGCTGGACTTCCGACAAGAAGAACGGATTATCCGTACCGTCCGCGTTCTTCAAGAAATAACAAATGGAGAGCTTATCGTGCAAACAGCATCGAACGAGCATTCGCTCATTCGCGAAATTGAGTCAGGCGATGTAGATGCGTTTTTTAAACGAGATATTGTTTTTCGAAAATCCTTTTCTTACCCACCATTCGCGGAACTCATAAAAATTACCGTTAAAAATCCGATTCGCCTTATCGTTGAAAAAAACGCGCTTCTTGTTAAAAAAATCATTGAAAATGAACTTAAAAAAACGCGCGTTTCCCACAACGCGCTTTTTATCGTAGGTCCGTTTCCCGCATTTATTCAAAAAGAAAAAAACGAATTTATATATTCATTAATGCTAAAAATTAAAGAAGATAACGGCATTATAAAAGAAATGCTTCAAAGAACGCTTCCTGATTTTGCGATTGCTGAAGTCAATCCAAAAAACATTCTTTGAGCGGTGTTGCTAATTATTTTTTCTGCGTTAAACGAAAAATCATCCCGCAAGACGATTGGGGATGATTTTATTGTGGCTAGCGATGAG
>CAYIPF010000035.1:0-1997 GCA_964365285.1 uncultured Candidatus Saccharibacteria bacterium
CTCCTCTTTTCCAGTTACGTTCGTAACAATCATTAGCTTCTTCATCCCGCACCTCCTTAATTATTTCGATTGAAAGAACTATTCAGCGGCACAATTACCGCTTTCTTGAAGAAATCATTGCTGACGTCCTCGAGAAAACGGCGGAGCGGGAATGTCTATATGACACCCATTGCTCCGTCATCGGCGATGCCTCTTGTGAAGGACTTACTCGCGCGATCCAGCGTGACGGCTTTGCTGGTTTCGCCCCCCGGAACTTCCCCGGAGTATTACACCTCATTTTACGACCGAGGATAGTCGCGACCGAATTGCTCGGTCAGAAAGAGGTGAGGTTAGTCATAACACCTGACTCGAACAAAGACATGAGGAATGGGCGCATCGAGGAAATACTCGAAATCGTGGTCGTACTGCATTTTATGCCCATCAACCTTCTCTGCCTTCCCTTCTCGAACCGCCGCGTGAAGCATCATCGCCACAATCTCCATCTTTAAAGACAATTTAAAGGCTAGACTGGAGAATTCTTTAATGTTTGTAGCGGGCCGCTTATACGCCTCTTTCATGGCCAACATTTCTTTCGCGGCCCCCATCACTTTTTCTTCCGTGACCTTAAAAATTCCAATTTCTTTTTTCATGATCAATCTCCTTGGTTTTGTTTTTAACAAAGAACAATTGGGATAGAAACTATCCCACCAAAACTTTCAAACGAGTTGAAAACTTTGGTAGGAGCCGAAGTGTTTGCTTCGGTTTATGGAGTGTTTTTTCTGGTCTATTACACTCCGTGCCTGTTTCAGTCACGCACTTGCATGACTGCCTGACATTGCGTCAGGTTTTTCGTCGGACTCAGCAGGCTCCGACTAGGCGTTGGTGCTTCAAGCTCGAGCTTTCACCCACTCCTCCTCTTCCCTCTGCTTTCTTGCGATTGCAGCGAAGATGGAAGTGCGGTTGAAGCTTTGAGCCTTCCGCTCCGCGTCCATCGCGAGTGTGACTGAGAGCCGGTAGAGGGTTACCCCTTCTTTAACCGCACTCTTTGCACACTGCCGACAGAACACGACCAACTTGCCGTCCGTGAACTTCCGACTCGGATTCCACATCCGATCGGCCGTCGCACGGAACCTGCACGAGTTGCAGGCATGGATTTCACGGGAATCCACCACCGCGCCAACGCTGGCGAGAACTGATTTTCCGTTTACCATAGTGCACCTCCTTGGTTTTTGTTAATTCTTCTACACAGCTTTTGTTATTATGAAAGCAAGCACACACAAAACATAACCAGTCGTTACATCCTTCGCAAGTAAACATTTTGTTTCTTTTCTCTTCATAACCGCAGACACAACAACAACCAACGAATTTTGAACGCTTCATTGTGAGCCTCCTTAGTTATTAAAAGAACATTTGGGATAGAAGCTATCCCGCCAAAATTTTTATTCTTCTTCTCTTCACTTTGATACATCGATGTATCAAAGTGAATGGATAAAAACTTTGGTAGGAACCGAAGCGATGGCTCCCTCACAAGCCACGGGAATGCTCCAACATTTCCCCACCCATCGAGGAAAGCCAATTTCTTGCCTGTCCTCGATGGGTGGGGGATCAATATGATTGCGATCCCGCGCAAACCCTAAGACCGTTTTGGCCTTATCTCAATTCCGAATATCATCTTCGGCGCTGAGATAAGAAGGTGAGCAAGTTGTATTACTCACCTGAGAACGGGACCCCCCATAGGGTTATGCTTCCATTCCTCAGCCCTCCTTCTCAAGAGGCGCTAAGTTTTACAAGTCTCCCACCGATAAACGCATGGTATAGCCCGCAACGGAGCTAAGCGTCTCAGGGGAGCTTGTAAGCCACACAGTGATACAATGATCATCTGCTGGCGGGCGCGGTAAATTTTTTCGAAAGAAAAGAACTAAAACACACTAGAATTTTGTTTGACCACTGTGGTGGGGGGGGGGATGCCGCCGCCCCCCCACACCGGGGGTTTGTGTGAGGGTACCACAGAGCCACCC
>CAYIPF010000035.1:2007-7065 GCA_964365285.1 uncultured Candidatus Saccharibacteria bacterium
AATATTTTAACAAAAAAAAAAAAAAAACAAAAAATATATTTTTTTTCCCCCCGGGGGGGGCGGGCTCCTCCCCCCCCCCACCACAAGAGAGGGTTTTTGTGACAGGTACCCTCATCGACCCCGCTGCCCTGATCCGTACCCCATAGGTTATATCGTTCGCCGTATGGATCTAGCCAAGGCAACACTGGCAACAGATAATAATTATCCTGCTGCCTGCCAAAACATTCAACCGCGTTGAAAACTTTGGGAGGAACCGAAGCAATAAGCGCCTCCTTTCGGTTAAATGTTTTCTGCCTGTTCTGCCATAGATTTTACAAGCGAGAACTCCCTGATCTATTCTTGCTTGTAAAATCTATGGCAGAAATTTGACTTATTTGATGTCAATGATTTTTAACTTTGTACGAACATTATAGCAAATATAAATAATCTGTCAAGTACTTTTAATGCCTTTTTCCTAAAAATGCTTAAAAATAGCATAAATACTAAACTATTTATCTAAAAAATCTGTTAATTTAAATTGACTTTTAATAAAATTATCGTTGTAAGTTGATATTATATGTTAATTGCGTTTGACAAATTATTCTATTAGAGTATAATGGACTTATTCTTTGATAATCAAGACAGCTTATACTTAACCAATAAACCTTAACCAAGGGGGTGTCTAATGGGCGACTCTTAGGCGGGCTTTGGGGTGACGGGGATTGGTCCTGTCACCCCAAAGGCCCAGCAACAAAAAGAAAGGAGGGTATCATGGGCGAAACAGGTGGATAGTGAGCTCAATGTATACGCGTTATGCGTGACGAGAGCGATAAAAAAAGGTGCAATATAATTTTAGGAGTTAGTAAATACCCCAAGGACTCCGACTGGAGTCCTTGGGGTATGCAGGAGCTCGGCGCGCACGAAGATAAAGCGCGCCGAGCTATTTTTTTTCAAAATTTTCTGCTCCAAGCCACGCAAGTTCAAACACAAGCCGCATTGTATCTGCGATTTCCTTACTTTCAATAATAATAGTGATGATTTTTCCACGAAGCGTTGTAAAGGCGGTTTTTTCTCCATAAATCAAAATGTCGCCTGAGAACGGAAAGGTATTTTTAGGAACAAATCTTCGATCCCCTTTTAATTTAAAGGTTTCTCGCGGTCCTCGTTCGTCGGTATAAATAGAACGAATTATCATGCCATATCCTTCTTGTTTTTTAAGGAATTCAAGATTTTCTTCATCAGAAAAAAGCGCTCGTATTTGTTCGACATATTCCCACGAATAGATATCATAGAGAATTTTTACTTTTGAATTAAGAATGTCCTCCCGAATTGTTCGTACACCCTCCTTTCCTTCAAAAAATCGTACTTTTGGTTTTTCTACCGCTAAATTGAATAATGCTTCCAGTTCGGGGATCGCTTTTTTAAATTCATTTTCTTTTTCTCGCAATTCCTGTTCTTGTTTTTTAAAAAGTTGCAGAAGGGTGCGTGGGCTTTCCGCTACAAAAACAACTTTTTTATTCTGCTCAAGAACGCTTATCGCCCCATGTTTTTTTAAAGATTCAAGAATAACATATGTTGTTGCGCGATTAACCTTTGATTTATTGGAAATTTTCAGTACTCCGGCAATACCAAGTTCAAGCAGCGCAAGATATATCCTCGCTTCTTTATCGGAAAGACCTAGCTTTTTGAGTTCTGATTCAAGATTAGGATTATTCATAGCATTACGAACATGTTAACATTTTTTGAGGAATAATTGTATAAGATAAGGTTCAGATTTGAATTTGCGTTAATTTCTTGAAGCCATAATACAAAAACTGCATAAGTTCACATATATTTGACAAAGAATTCGCGTTCGTTATACTTACTTTCATAATACAGAGAACCGGAGACAACAGGCATTCCTTGCGCGTACGCGTTGGGACAGAAGACCTGTCGAGGTAAACCAGTGCGAGCTTAAAGCTTTTTAGCTAAGAGTTTGTATTTTTACTCGCCGTCTGCCGGTTTTTGGCAGATTTTTTTATATCTATAAAGAAGCGAAAAAATCTCAAACAAAGGGTGAGGAAATTTTAAAAAACAACAAATATGCTTACAAAATCAAAAAAGGAAGAGATTGTGCGATCGGTTGAAGGGGTTCTAGAAAAGCAAAAAGTTCTTTTTTTCACAAAATTTTCTGGCATCGCGGTTTCTAAGTTAAATGAATTTCGCCGCGAGCTTCAAAAAATTGGAGGCGAATTTCGAGTTATTCGTAAAACGCTTTTACAAAGGGCTCTCAAGAATAAATCGGTTACCACTGATGTCCTTGGAATGCAGGGAGAGGTTGGGATAATTGTTGGGTACGAAAGCGAAGTCGATCCGGCAAAAGTCGCGATGAAATTCGGAAAAGAGAATCAAACCTTTAAGATTATTTCTGGTATGCTTGGCGGATCAATTATTGATGCCGGACAAGTGGTTGCCTTAGCAAAGCTTCCGACTAGAGATCAGCTTTTGGGGCAATTAATTGGTGTTTTGCAGGCTCCGATTGCGAATTTTCAGGGTGTTTTATCGGGAAATATGCGAGGATTCATGACGGTTTTAAGTCAAATTGTAAAAAAATAAATTCATCATTAGCTTCATTCTTGACTAGCAAGCTAGTCAAGAATGAAGAAGTGTGAACATAAAAATGGAAAACGAAAAAAAAGAAGTGCCGACAAAATTTAAGGATGTCGTTGATACGGTCAGTAAAATGTCCGTTTTGGATCTTTCCGAGCTTGTAAAAGTTTTGGAAAATCATTTCGGCGTTTCCGCCGCTGTTCCTATGGCAGTTGCCACGGCTCCTGCTGGAGGCAGTGAAGCGGTTGTGGTGGAAGAAAAAACCAGTTTTGCTGTTCACATTACGGCTGGAGGCGATCAAAAGATTCAAGTCATTAAAGTTTTGCGTGAAGTGACCAGCTTAGGCTTGAAAGAGGCGAAAGACCTTGTTGACGGCGCACCAAAACTTGTCAAAGAAGGGCTCTCAAAAGCAGACGCGGAAGAAATGAAAAAGAAACTTGAGACCGCGGGAGCAAAAGTTGAAATTAAGTAATACGGAAACAACTCGGCATTGCCGAGTTGTTTTTTTATACTTGGCAAGATTGCAAACTTATTTTTCTTCTGTAAAATGATTGTATGGAAAAAGCGCTTATATATCTTTTTGGTTCTCCGCAAAAGCTTAAAATGCTTCGTCTTTTTTATCGGAATGCGGATTTGAGTTTTTCCGTTGCGGATATTGAACGCTATACCAATATTCAAAAGCGAGCTATTAAAAATGAGCTTCAACGGCTTATCCGGGCCGGTATTGTGAACAAAAAAATTCGTATAAGTGCCGTAGGAAATGCCGTTGACGGGAAAAAATCTCAGAAAACAGATGCTTTTTATGTGAATGTGAATTTTGAACTTTTCCACGAGTTGAAGGCTTTACTTATGCGTACGGACACCGCTTTAAGTAAGAAGCTTATTGAAATGATTCCTCGTCTTGGTAAGGTGAAACTCGCCATTTTATCGGGGTTTTTTATCAATAATCAAGAATCACGAGTCGATCTTCTTATTGTCGGAGACAATCTTAATAAAAAGAAGGTCAGAACATTTTTAACGCATCTTGAGGCAGAAATTGGTAAATCATTAAGTTATTCAGTTATGAATTCGGAAGAATTTAAGTATCGAATGAGCATGTTTGATAGGTTTTTGGCTGATATTCTCGAGTTTCCTCATAAAAAACTGGTTAATAAGTTGAATGTTTGAACATTTTATAATGGTCGACCGAACTATAGCGATGAAGTGCTGAGCGCAGTAGCGTGAATGCAATGTATTATGCGCAATTAGCTCAGTGGCAGAGCGTTCCATTCACATTGGAAAGGTCGCAGGTTCAATCCCTGCATTGCGCACACTTTTGTTTTTTCTATGAAAACTAAACCATTTTTATACAAAACTTATCTTCAAATTGTTTCAAATAGCGTTGGTTCAAGGCTGTTTAGGAATTCGTATATGAAAATAGGTGAAAAAACTATTGATATTTTAGAAAATGGAAATCTTTCTTGCGCGTTTTATGTATCTTCCCTGCTCTCTTTATTTTCTGTTTTTAAACTTTTAAAAAACCCTCCTCATAGCACTATCGCTGGTACAATAAAAGATATGAAATCTTCGAGATGGTATGAGATAAGAACTTTAAAGCCAGGAGCAATACTGCTTTGGGAAGAAAAAAAGCTTGGAGATCAATATGCAAAAAAAGGCCACAAACACTTAGGGTTTTATATTGGAAACGAAGAGGCAATTAGTAATAGCAGTAAACGCAGAATGCCCGTCAGACACCCATTCTCCTTTGGAGATGTAAATGATAAAAAGTTTAGAAAAATAGAAAGTATTTTTTGGCATAAGGCGTTGGATAAATAATGTCTCTTATGTCCTTTACATAAAGGACATAAGAGACGGCTACTCTATGTAGATTTAGTTGCACTTGTTTCAATCGAAACAAATTAGCTTGATTTGCGTTCAAACGAAAATGCGATAATCTTGTTAAAAAGTTTTTAAAATGTTTCGATCGAAACAAGTGGATAAATCAGAAAACAAAAAAATAGGATTTATTGGTGAGGAAATAGCAAAAAAACACCTTAAGGATTGTGGGTATAAAATTATTGAAAAAAACTTTTTAACTAAAATTGGAGAAATCGATATTATAGCAAAACAAAAGGATGAATATGTTTTTGTAGAAGTAAAAACAAGTAAATACTATAAAAATTCAAGTTTTAGCCCCGAAATTAGAGTTAATAAAAAAAAGCTAAAAAATATTACTAACGCATCAGAAATATATCGTTTAGAAAAAAGGTTTCAATCGAAACAAAAATGGCGCGTTGATGTGATGTCAGTAATTCTTGATGAAAATTTTTTAATGCGAAGCATAGAACATTTTGAAAATATTTTTATGGATTAGTTGTAAAATTTGAAAGTATTGTTTATGGTGTTTCAATCGAAACGGGTCAATTTTTTTAAATTTGTTTCGATTGAAACAATATCGGGCCGTAGTATACCGGTAGTACGCCTGCTTTGGGAGTAGGTAGACTGGGTTCG
>CAYIPF010000036.1:0-6994 GCA_964365285.1 uncultured Candidatus Saccharibacteria bacterium
ATTGTATCCTGATGCCTTAAATACATTCGGATGCACCATGCCCGCGCCCAAAATTTCTATCCAGCCGGAGCGTTTGCACACAGAACAGCCCGCGCCGCTGCAGGCGCGACAAGAAATATACATCTCAAATCCCGGCTCAACGAACGGAAAATACGCAGGACGCAATTGAATTTTTAGATTCTGCGACTTAAAAAATCTGCGAAAAAATTCCGCCATAACGCCCTTAAAATTCGCGATGCTAATATCGCCCCCTGCCTCACCGCGACGCCCCACCATCAAACCCTCAATTTGATAAAATTGAAATTCATGAGACGCGTCCGTCGCTTCATGCCGAAACACGCGTCCTGGAGCAATAACCCGAAATGGAGGATTATGTTTTTGCATATAACGAATCTGAACCGGCGAAGTGTGCGTGCGAAGAAGCGTGCGTTTTGAACTTGGAGATTTAATCCAGAATGTATCTTGGAGATCGCGCGCCGGATGATTTTTTGGAACATTCAAAGCGTCAAAATTATAAAACTCCTCCTCAACTTCAGGGCCCTCGATGATTGAAAAACCGAGCTGTTGAAAAATATCCTCAATTTCTGCGCGAATTATTGATAGAGGATGCCGATGTCCCCGTGTGCGACGAATACCCGGGCGCGTAATATCAATCCACTCTTTTTTTAGAGAGCCCTCAATAACCAGCCGTTTCAATGTTTTTTCTTTTTCGTAAAAAAGCTCTTCTAAATCGCGCCGTAAACGATTTGCCTCTTCTCCAACCATTCGCCTTTCATTTTCCGGCAAATCTTTCAGAGCGCGCAAAAGAAGCGATAAAGCTCCCTTTCGCCCCAAAAACTCAACTCGAACCCGTTCAAAATCGTCAAGATTTTGAACATTTTTTAGCGCGTCTTTCGCTGATTGTTCAATCTTTTTTATCTCGTCCAACATACTCCGTAGTATAAAGAAAAAAAACGAATTTGAAAAATCAAAAACCCCTTTATGGGGTTTTTGATTTTTGATAGTTGCGGAGGCCGGACTCGAACCGGCGCCTCAAGGTTATGAGCCTTGCGAAGTACCTCTCTTCCACCCCGCTTGATTATGATACCACGACAGCGCGATATTGCAAGTTAGCGAAAATGTCTGTATAGTACGCTTCATTGCGGCCGTAGTGTAGCCCGGTTAACACGTCTCCCTGTCACGGAGAAGATCGCCGGTTCAAATCCGGTCGGCCGCGCAGTGAAACAAGAGAACAAAGCGTTTGTAAAAATTTTTCCGCCATAGGCGGATCCGTCTATGGCGGAAAAAAAATTGGCTCTGTAGTTCAACGGCTAGAACGAAGCACTCATAACGCTTAGAAGATGGTTCGACTCCATCCAGAGCCACTCGAAACAAAAAACACCAAAAGGCGTTTTTTGTTTTTTACTCTAAATATCCCAATTCGCGAAGACCTTTTTTATATTTTTCTATCGCGTCTAATAATTCATCTTTTCTCAACATCGTGGAAGAAGTATGGGCGATGCGGTTGCGAAGTTTGTGCGCGTCCCAAATGCTTTGGAGAGATGCGAGCTTTGACTGATCAAGTTTTTGCAACCGTTCTCCCATGGTCTCGCCGTGAATTCCCATTCGTTTTAAAATATCGTCAAAAACCGCGTCCGCCTGAATGACGGCGGAAAGCCAATTGGAGGGATTATCGGAATTTGCCTTCTCCACAATATCGCTCCACACCTTCATTGATTTTGTCCGATACGCCTGTTCCGCGTGAAGCGCTTTTTCCGCGTCGCGAGCTGTAACGGCAAATATCTTTGCTCGTTTCGATTCGCTCATCTTTACAATCGTAATAATAATACCCGCCAAAAATATGAACGAAAGAAACCCTCCAATAATCCTTCCATAATACTCAATCAGCGCAAAAACACCTCCATATAAAAATGCGGATTGAATTGTCGCGCCAGCGCTAGAAAAATCAAAATTCATAGATACTACATTAGATCTACTGCATAATTATTTTTCTACTGCAATCTTAAAATTATGGCTGCAACTCGTCAAAAAAATCTCACAAGATACTCCTATATTGCTCGCTTTTTTTAACTTCGTTTCGCTCATAATTTTAAGATTTCGTGACGAAAATAATTACGCAGTAGGTCTATTATCCTAAATTAATTATGCCGATTTTTTTCTAAATGCCCCGCGACTTCAAAAAGAGCGTTCTCGTCAAACCATTTTCCAATAATCTGAACTCCCGCGGGAAATAGAACTTCAAGCCCTTTGGAATTTTTCTCGCTGATTTTTCCAAAAGGGGCGGAGATCGCGGGAACACCCGCCAAATTGACAGCAACAGTATACACATCCGCAATATACATGGAAAGCGGATCGTGTACGCGCTCGCCAAAACGAAACGGAAGCATTGGCGATGTCGGACCAATAATGACATCAACCTTCTCAAACGCTTTTTTAAAATCATCATGAATGAGCCGCCGCACTTTTTGCGCTTTCAAATAATATGCGTCGTAATAGCCGGCTGAAAGCACATAGGTCCCGAGCATGACACGCCGTTTAACTTCCGCGCCAAATCCTTTACCACGAGAATTCGCATAAATATCGTAAAGTTTTGTCGCGTGATCTGATTCGTTTTCAACCGAATAGCCGTAGCGAATTCCGTCATATCGCGCCAGATTTGCCGAAACCTCCGCCGACATAATAATATAATATGTAGCAAGCGCGTATGGCGAATGCGGAAGAGAAATATCAACCATTTCCGCGCCCGCGGAAACAAGCTGTTCAATCGCGCGGTGTACAGAATCCGCAATGCGAGGATCAAGCCCTTTATCAAAATATTCTTTCGGAACACCGATTTTTAATCCCTGAATGCCCCCTCCTTGATTCGTGATTCTTGATTCTTGATTCTTTTTTTCCACGGTAGTTGAATCAAAAATATCTTTCCCGCAAATCGCGTCAAAAAGAATTTTTGAATCCGCAACGGTTTTAGTAAGGGGGCCGATCTGATCAAGAGATGACGCCATTGCCAAAAGCCCGTGCCGTGAAACGGCTCCATATGTCGGCTTAAGACCGACGATTCCACAAAAAGCCGCAGGCTGGCGAATAGAACCGCCAGTGTCCGATCCTAATGCCGCGATACATTCGTGCGCGGCAACAGCCGCGGCAGATCCACCCGACGATCCGCCCGGCACCCGTTCTGCATCGAACGGATTTCGTGTCGCGCCAAAAGCGGAATTTTCCGTTGAAGAGCCCATCGCAAATTCGTCCATATTCGTACGACCAAGAAATACCGCGCGCGCGTTTTTCAATTTTGAAACGACGGTCGCGTCGTATGAAGCGCGATAGGGAGAAAGAATTTTTGATGCGGCGGAAGCAACCTCACCTTTCACGCACATATTATCTTTCATCGCGATAGGAATGCCCGCGATATCCGAAAGAGATTCGCCGTCCTTTATTTTTTTATCAACCTCGCGCGCGGCATTAAGCGCGGAATCAGAAAAAACAGAAAGATACGAATGAATCGTTTCATCAACGCGTTTAATGCGTTCAATACACGCTCGCGTTATTTCCTCGGACGAAAATTCTTTTTTGCGCAATCCATCGCGCGCTTGAGTAATGGTGAGTTCGTTAAGTGACATAATAAGTAGAGTTTAAAGAATAGAATTGCTATACTGCGCCGTTCAAAAAACCGATTTCACCTTTACATAACCGCGTTCTTTTGCCGGAGCGGAATTCACCAAAAAAGCGGATTCTTCCGGATTGCATAATTTTTTTGATTCTTCGGTTTGGGCATCGGCTCGCATCGCATTCATAAGATTGGTCCCGCCATTAAGTGGCGCGACATCGGCGGTATCAATGCCATCCAACTGATCGACATATTCCAAAATTTTGGAAAGGTCGCTTCCGATCCGTTCCAACTCATCCGCCGTCAATTCCACGCGTGCAAGATGCGCGATGTGTTTTACCTCATCTTTTGAAATCATACCTAAGACCCGCTGAATAATAATATATTCTACTGCAACACAAAAATTTTAGCTACGCCTTTGTGAAAATTTCTTGAAATATACAGCGTATATTTCAAGAAATTTTCACTTCGGCTCGCTTTAAATTTTTGCGTTTCGCTACGAAAAATTATTATTCAGCGAGTCTATAAAGCATAGCAAAAAAAAGCATATAACAAAACATCATCAAACGATAACCATTTTCAAAAACTCCTTCTTGTTAATAATTTTCACGCCGAGTTTTTTTGCTTTATCATATTTTGATCCCGAGTTTTCTCCAACGACTATGAAGCTTGTTTTTTTTGACACCGATTCCGATACCACTCCACCGAGCTCTCTCACTTTATTTTTTGCGTCATCACGCGAAATACCCGAAAGCTCGCCAGTAAAAACAAATGATTTTCCTGAAAATTTTTGAGCGCCATGCGCAACCTTCGGAGGGGTCAACACAATACCAGCATTCTCAAGCCGTTCGAGCAGACGCACATTGCGCTTCCCGTCAAACCAATCGTAAATACTTTTCCCGACAACCGGCCCCACATCGTGAAATCGCTCAAAATCTTCAAGCGACAAACGGGTAAAAAAATCCCGCACAGCAGTAATCGTTGGACGCGTTTTATTTGCGCGTTCTAAATAGCTTTTCGCTAAAAACCGCGCCGTTTCCTCTCCGATATGCAAAATGCCAAGACCATATATAAATCGCCACAGCTCAATTCTTTGAGCTTTTTTAATATTTTCAATAAGATTCGTAGCTGACTTCTCTCCAAAGCGCTCCAAAATTTCAACATCTTCTTTCGTGAGACGAAATATATCCGCTGAATCGGCAATAAGCGCGTTATCAACGAGAACATCAATAATCTTTGGACCCAAACCTTTTATATCAAACGCGTGTTTAGAAACAAAGTGATACAAATTTTCCTTTTCAACCGCAGAGCACCGCGCATTTGAACACCGATATGCAACTTCGCCTTTTTTCTGAATAACCGGCGAATCGCACACCGGACAGCACTTTGGCATATGAAATTCCCGAGCGTGTTGCGGTCTGAGACGAATGAGCACTTCTTTCACCTTCGGTGTGACATCGCCCGATCGCTCAACAACAACGGTATCCCCGATCTTCAAACCGAGGCGCCCAATTTCGTCATAATTATAAAGCGTTGCGCGACTTACTGTCACTCCGCCAACCTGCACGGGACGAAGCACTGCAACGGGCGTAAGCACCCCCGTTCGCCCGACCTGCACACGAACATCTTCCACAACCGTCGTTGCCTCTTCTGCCGGAAACTTAAACGCGACCGCTCCGCGAGGCGCTTTCCCAACGATCCCCAATCGTTGGAATGTTTTTACGCTATTCACCTGTACCACAATCCCATCAATCAAAAGCGGAAGACCGTCTCTTTTTTTACGAATATCGTTCCAAAAAACCGTAACGCCGGAAATATCAACACAACGACTACCGCTCGTTGTGTTGAATCCAAAGATATTCATAATTGCATGTTTCTCCTCGTGCGTACCTTGTCCGCAATCAGTCACTAGATCATACGCAAGAAAATTAAGATTCCGCGATGCGGCGATTTTTGGATCCAGTTGACGAATTGATCCGGCTGCAATGTTTCGCGGATTCGCGTACAACGGAAGTCCACGCTTTTTTTTCTCGCGATTCGCCTCATTAAACGCCATTTTTGTCATATAGACCTCACCGCGAATTTCAATTTTTTGCGGCATTGCACGGGAAAAAATTTTCTCAACACGAGGATACGCGCTAATTATGTCCGCGATTCGTTTTTCTTGTTTGAAATTCTCAGTGCCGGCGGAAAACCCAGTGACAAGCCGCAGGGGAATTGATTCTATCGTTTTGAGATTTTCAGTCACATTTTCTCCCGTCATACCGTCTCCACGGGTTGACCCGCGGACAAACACGCCGTTTTCATACTCAAGAGAAACCGCAAACCCATCGGCTTTGAGCTCCGCGAAATATCCATCAGTAGCAAGCTCTTTCCTGAAATTGGGCGTAATTTTTGCGATCCGCTCTTCCCATGCCTTCAGCTCCGCTTCCGAAAATACATCGCGCAGTGAGAGCATCGCAACCACATGAAAAACTTTATTGAATCCTTTCAACACCGCTCCCGCAACGCGCTGAGTCGGTGAATCGTGAGTGACAAACTCGGGATGCGCTTCCTCAAGCATCGCGAGTTCGTACTTGAGAGAATCTAAGACCGCGTCAGAAATTTCCTGACGATCAAGCACATGATACAAATACCGATGGCGATTTATTTCTTCGCGAAGTTTTTCAATTCTCGCGCGCGCTTCTTGTTTTGTCATAAAAAATAACTTGTAGCTTGTAGCTTACAAAATTTTCAATTTCTAATTTTCATTGAATTTTCAATGAAGCATTGAGACGTTGATTGAAAATTGTAAATTGAGAATTGAGAATTTTATTACCTAGCGAAGATCGGGAAGCGGATACAGCAGTGTACGCTTCCGAGCGAGCGACGGGAACACAATTTTTGTTATGCGATTCATTATTCGTTATTTCTAATTCCTTTCCGATGTCTTATGATGTGTGATTCGTGTCCTGTGTCCCTAATACTTAACTTCTAAACTCCGCTGAATCGCACGCGGAGACGAAACGCAATCTGATCCAGTTTGTAATGTATATCCAAGCGTTTTGATATCAACGGGGGGTCCTACCGTATAAACAGAACTCATGCATGCTCCGCTTGATACGGTACGAGTCTCATCGCACAACGATCCAGAACATGCCAACAACACTCGATCTTCATATAAAATCATTTCCATTGCTTCATCCGCGGCATAGAGTGCCTCAAACGAATCATTGAGATCTCCGGAAATTCTTATTTCCGTAATAACAAAATTAAAAATACCGAACGCAATAGTCATTAAAGACGCCGCGATCAAAGGAATCATCAGTATAATAAATCCTCGTTGTTTCATATATTAGACCTACTGCGTAATTATTTTTCTACTGCAATCTTAAAATTATGGCTGCAACT